>JAGOCE010000138.1 GCA_017998915.1 Candidatus Ozemibacteraceae bacterium | reverse complement strand
CCTGATGAACGTAGGCGCTCGTGCGGTCGACGCCGGTCTGGAGGGTGCCGACGACTGGAATCATGAGAGTGCCGGCCACGACGACCATGACCAGCGCCTCGGCGAACGTCATGCCCCATCGGGTTCGGGCACCGGTACCGAGGAGTCGTCGGAATCGCCGTGTCACCCTGGCAAGCCGTCGTGCAAGTGCTGTCACGATTTCCCTCCCGGAAACAGTCTCTCGTTTTGATTGTACCCAAAAGCGATGCACATTGTCACATAAAACGAGCAGGCGCGCACGGCCAGCCGTGCGCGCCTACGTGAAAGCGGGGTTATGGGGACAACGGGCTTCGGCGGCCCGTTCCTCGATCTGGGGAAGGTTCGTTATGGCGATCGTCTTGCAGAAGGCGTCGATGTCTTCCTGGAGGATGGTGAAGTCCATCGAAACCCCTTCTTTTCCCTTCGGAGAGAAGATGCGGAGGTTCAGACGGTCGGAGACGTGGACGACATCCTTGCCGTCGGCCGAGGTGAGCGTGAACGTGGCGGACTCGTTCTGGTCGGGATTCGGATAGCCGCTCGCCTTGGCGCCGGTGGCCGGGTTCGTCAGCTCGGCCCGCCATTGCGGCGGCGTCATGCGGAGGCCACGGGCCAGGCCGGCGGACTGGACGTTCACGCAGAAGTAGCGGACCGGGAGGGCCATGTCTTTCGTCATGCCGGCGCCTGGATAATGCCAGAGCCGGGCCTGCTCGCCGGTGAGATCCATGACCAGGCGGCCCGCCCACAGGTCGTTGGCGGTGACGAGCGCGGGCATGCTCGCAACGACGGCGTTGGTCTTGGATTCGACCATCTGCAGAACCAGCAGGTCGTCGGGCATCACGCGGCCGAGGCCGGTGCAGTGGATGACGATCTTCCCCTCGTTGAGGTTTTCCTTCGACAGCGGCACCATGACCTCGCGGCCGCCCCGCTGGTTGCGGAGGCGGACCGAGAATCCGTCAATCCGGCCCTTGCCGGCGTCCGACTCGAGGCCGGACAGCTTCTCGAAGCGCAGTTCAAGGTCGAACGGCGGCTGGCTTCCCTGCTGGACTTCGGCGACATGCTGCTCGAGCTCGGTCGAGAGAACCGCAAGATAGGTGGGCATATTGCTCATCGCCTCGAGCTTCTGCTTGGCAGCCGTGTAACCGGGATTCACGCGTAGGGCTTCCTTGAAGCTGTGCTCCGCTTCCTTGTATCGGCCGACCATCAGGAGCAGCTTCCCCATCTTCAGGTGCAGGTCGGGATAGTTGGGATGCGCATCAAGCAGTTCCTGGTGCATGTTCAGCAGGCTGTGGAGTTTGTCGAAGTATTCGCGCAGCGCTGCGAGCCGCTCGGCCACGTCGAAATAGTTGGACTGGAGGTTCTCGACGACCGAGAGCGCCTGCATCGACTCGTAGAACTGGCCCGCGTTGTTGAAGTAGACGCCGAGCATATAATAGACGCGAATATTTTTCGGCTTGATATTCATCAGTTCGCGGATCGCCGCCTCCAGCGAGCCGCTCTCGCCCAGGCACATCGCCATGTCCAGTCTGGCCTCGGAATACTGCGGATTCAGCTCGAGTGCCTTGCGAAACTGCTGGATGGCCTCTTCATACATGTGGAACTGGAACATGAGTTTGCCGGCATCGTTGTGCAGGTCGGGGAAGTCGGGGTTTGACGAGATCTTCTGCTTGACCGTCGCAAGCGCCCTGTCGCGCATCTCCTCGTCCGACATGATCTGGGCGAGGTAGCCGAGAGCCATGTGGTTGGTGGGTTCGAGTTCGATGGCTTTCTTCAGCGCGTCGACGGCCATCGAGATGTTCTTCTGCATCGTGAAGATCTCGCCGAGAATCTGGTAGATCGCGCTCGAGCGGGGGCAGAGCGAGATCAGCCGCATGGCGTCGGCCTGGGCCTTGTCGAGATTGCCGTGCGTCAGGTTCGCCCGCGCGTATTTCAGCAGCGGGGCGCACGACTCTTCATTGATGCCCGCGAACATGTCGACGGAGGCCGGCAGCTCGGGAACGGCGGTGGTGAGCGCCTTGCGATCGCCCCTCTCGGGAGCGAACAGGAACCGGTAGATGAAGCCGCCCTGCGCCTGGGTCTGGAGCGCGGTTTCCTGCAGGACCGTGCGGACCAGCAGCCTCACGACGTTGCTGTAGGGGCTGGTCGGGCCGCGCTGGTACATGCTCTGCCCGTGCTCCAGCGGGGCCGCCTTGAACAGCGGCAGGCCGCCGAGAACGCGGTATTTGAACAGCTTTTTCACCTTCTCGGGATCGAACGATTCCTCCGTCTTGGTCACGAGCAGATTCACGCGGGTCTCGGAGATGTTCAGATGCGCCATTCCCTGGAGGAAGCGGGCATTGTTCTTGATCGCGAGGGCATCGGCGATGTCGACCAGGAAGAACAGGTGGTCCGACAGGTCGATCGCATTCAGCAGCAGTTCGGTCATACTGCTGTCAGTGTCGATAACGATATAATCGAAATACTGCCGGCAGATCTTGAGGGCCGATACCAGGTCGGGAGCGTCGATCTTCTCACCCTCGAGGAAGTCGCTCGGGGCGGGCAGGCTGTACAGGTTGTCGGTGTGCCTGACGAGGTGGCGAACCATGATGTCCCAGCCGGAGATGCCGGTTTTGACGGCCTCGAAGAAGCCGATCATCGACTTCGGCGAGAAGACGCCCATGACGTAGGTGCCGTCACCGAAATACACGTCGAGATCGACGTAGAGGATCTTGCGGGGGAGCTCGGCGCCCAGCATGTGGGCGAGCGTGGTGGCGAAGGTCGTCTTGCCGTAGCCGTTGCGGGCCGAGGCGATCGTGACGATCTTGGCCTCGCGCTTCTTCTCGGCGATCGGCTGGGTCGCGACGTTGGCGGTCTTCAGGCGGCGGCTGAGGGCGCCGAGCAGCTTGAAGCTGATGGCTGGCTTTTCCCGCAGCAGGCGCTCAAAATCCTGGCCGGGTATCTTGAGCAGGATCGTCTGCTGGAGGGCGGTCGTCGTCGCCGACCTGGCGGAATCCTTGTCGAAGAGAGCCATTTCACCGAAGAAATCGCCGTTCTTCAGGATCGCGACAACCTTGTGCTCCTGGAAGATATCGCGGACCGACACTTCGATCTGGCCGGTCTTGACGATGTAAAAGTCACGGGAAAAATCTCCCTGTTGGAAGATGATTTCGCCGCGGTTGTACGTCACGGCGACCGTGATCGCCGCGATCTGCTCCAGTTCCTGGCGGGTGAGACCACTGAATAATTCGATCGTATCGAGCATGGATACTCTCCTCTCTCTTTGTGACGTCGATTGTGAAGCAAAACTCTCTGATAAGAACAAACGTCACTTCGCTCGCAATCTTACCAAAGGTTAAAACATCCGGTCAACACGGTTTTGAGGGTTTTCAGGAATGTACCGCCGCTGAATTCATGGAGGAAAGCTGAAAGACCGCTTCAGAACCCAGAATGCGGACAGGAGGGAGAGCGCTTCTGCGATGAGGCGGGGAGCAACGACGTCGATCACCTCCGGGTTGGAGGCGACATGCATCAGCAGGGTTCCGACCTCGGGAACCGCCGACCAGCCATATGCCACGGCCAGTACCATCGCGACGAGCCGGAACAGTCCGCCCTTCACGCCCGTGATGAAGGCCACTCCCGCGAAACCATATCCCAGGAGGATTTTTTTGAACATCCGTTCCTCGAGGAGAATTTCGGGGGAGACGGAAAACGCGAGCGCCGCAAGCCGGGCCGTGAAAAAGAGGCCGAACAGAAAACCGGGAATGCTCAGCGACGGAGCGGGGCGATGTGCTGATTCTTCCGGGGGCTGGGCCTGCAGACCTTCATCGGAAGCGGCGAGCGGCGTTCCGGAAGCGCCAAGAGGAGCGCCACAGGCCCGGCAGAAGCTCGTTTCAGGCGGACAGCGATGACCGCAGGCCGGACACGGAACTTTCTGTTTCACGGCCGGCGACACGGACCGTTCGGGAATTGCCGTCAATGGCGGAGTCGCCGCTTGCGCCGGGGGCGGCGCGGGCGGCGCGGGCGGCAGGGGAGCGGACCGGCGCGACGGCGGAGCCGAGGATTTCGCAGGAAGCGGTGGTGCCGGCGGGGATGCCGGCTGTGATATCGGTGGCCGCGATTTGTGCAGCTCTTCAGGAACCCGAAACGCAACCGTCGCCATGGCATCGGCCGTAGATGCGATACCGCTGATGTCGACGAGGAGAACGATATCGGCAAACCGCAGCCGGTCGCCGTTCTCGAGACGCGTACGGGAAACAAGCGGGGTGTCGTTGCGGAACGAGCCGTTCGCGCTGCCGAGATCCGTCAGCCAGAAGCCGTCGGCATCCGACTCGATCTGCGCGTGCCGGCGGCTGACCCGGTTGCTGTCGAGGCGGATCTCTGTCTCATCGGAGCGGCCGATGACGGCAGGGAAGGACGGGATATCGACCGTCCGGCCGTCTTCAAGCCGGAGTGTCAGGACCGGACTGCGGCCCGGTGCGGAAGGGATCGTCTTCCGACCCTCCGGTGGGGCTGCCGGCAGCGGCGGCGCTGAAGGCACGGCAGGCGGTCTGGATCGCACCGGAGATGGTGCGGGTTTCGGCGCCGGCGGAGGAGGAGCTGGCGGACCACCTGTTTTTCCGGATTCAATGCCGGAAGCGGCAGCCCGGGCAACGGACCCGGCGGCTGCAGCGAAAACGGCGCCCGCCGCCGCAGCAGCGGCCCCCTTCGCGGCCTGACCGAGCATTCCGCCGAAATCGGGCATCGAAGACCCCGCGGCCGAACCGGCTCCGCCGCCCGGCGTCCCGTTCGGAAGCGATTCGATCGGCCGACGGGCGATCGAATCGAACTCCTCCTTCGCGCGACGGAGTTTGCCGGCCGTGTCGCGTTCGTCGTGCACGTCTCCGGCAGGGCCGATCAGCAGGTCGTGCAGGGTGCCGCCCGTCGGGGATTTCACCGTGACGTGAAGCCCTTTCTCGCTTCGGAATATTGTCCACGTTATACATGCGGGCCCATTCAACACCGCCGTCTGGAGAAGGCCGACGCCGAGCGTTGCGGAGAACTGGTATCCAGGCCGGAGCAGGCCGAGCCTGCCGTCCTCGAAGACACCATCCCAGCGGCCCACCGCCTGCTCCCCCGTGATTCCCGGGACACCGCCGGGGAGAAGCGCCGTGGCCGCGATGCCCTGGAACAGCGCGAGGGCCGCGTTGACGGTTCCGGCGGGGTCAGCCCCCGCATCGACGCGCCGGGCAAGCTCTTCGAGCGCCGGCTCGAAGGGTGTCAGAACAAGTTCGGTCGTGCCGCTCATGCCGTCGTTCCCCCACCCGCCGGGGGCCCGATGACGAGCTGGGTCACGAGGCAGTCGTATCTCACCACGAGCATGACCATCAGGACGACGGCGGCGCAACACTGCGGCAGGTCGCTCATCACGGCCTTGATGATCGTGAAGGCGTTTTCGATATTGCCGGTCAACTTGCCGAGAAACGCGGCCGCGGCGCTCGCCGTGCCGCCCGTAACGACGATCCCGATCAGGATAATCGCGAGACCGCCGACCGTGACGAGGGTGTTCACGATATCCATGATCTCGTCGATCGTCGCCGTCGCCTTCTCGTAATCACCGTAATCCGCCGACAGATCGCCGACCTCCAGCGCGAACCGGTGGCGACGCGCCTCCCAGTCCTTCGGCGCGTCGAGATGCTTCGCCATCATGTGGACGAAGCCGACGACCTTCGTCGGTTCGCGGCCGAACAGGTTCAGCCGGAGCCGCGCCTCGTCCATCATGACTTCCTTGTTGTCATTCGCCTGGTCGGAGCCGATCACGGCATCGACGATCGAGCCGATCACCGTATCGATGATCTTTCCGATGCCCGAATCCGTGAAACTGCCGCTCCAGTCCTCGACTTCATCCGCAACCCGCTTCAGATCGGCCTCGAGGAACTTCGCTACCTTCGTGAGCACCTCGTCGCCGTATCCGGCGAGTTTTTCCATGACCGGAGCAAGCAGGGTTCGGCCCGTCTTGCAGAGCCACGCGAACGCGGAAGTCAGGGCGGTCCGGCAGAGGGTTCCCAGTTTCGAGAGCAGGGTTCCCACGATCTCCAGGACGGTCCCGAACACGCTTTTGAGGGATTCCCAGAACGAGGTTATCCAGCCGGGCGCAGCATCGGCCGCTTCCTGCGCGGCTTTTGCTGCCCATTCCTTCAGTTCTTCCCAGCGGGAAGCGGCTTCCGAAAGCTTCGACTGGAACCCGGAGATGCGCTCCTGCAGTTCGCCGGCAAGCCTCGTGACCGTGTCCATGAGGCTGTCGATGATGCCGCCGATGGTCGTGCGAATCCGGCGACCGAGGCCCCCCAGCCGGTCGAGGAGGGCGTAGAATTTTTCCTGCAGGGTTTTCAGATAGGGCATGAGCTGGTTTCTGACCGGGCCGACGAACTGGCTCGCCAGGTCGCCGAACCACGAGGCGCCCCGCACCAGCCATTTGCCGAACCTGGTGTTCGCGAGCCACTGGACGATTCGCTGGCCCTTTTCGAGCAGCCAGCCGCCGAGCTTCTTGAGATTGTCGCTCGCGCTGGCGGCGCTCAGACCGACGTTGATGAGGCTTTTGAGGAAGTTCTCGAACCGGTCGCGGGTGAGGCCTTCGTGGCAGCTGAACCGACGGAAGTAGATCGAGGAGCCTTCGAGGGCCGCCCCGACGAGGCCGACGCCGGCGAGCGCGGATTCGTATTTGTCTTCGGCCATTTTCGCGATCTGCTCGCAGAAGGTCTTGCGGTATCCGCGAACCTCCGCGAAAAACGCGCCGGAGAAGAGCTTCTCGTTGATCCGGTCACCCTCGAACCGGGATTCGAAATCGGCGACGGCCGCCTCGGCCTCGGCATGGAGTGCCGTCACCGGAACCTCGCCGGATTCGGGATCGGTCGGCAGTTTCACGGGACGGGCCTCGAGCTTCGCTTTCCGGAACGCCTCGTCGAGTTCGGGGAGAACCAGTTTGTAGATGCCCTGAGAGCCGCTTCGCACCGTTATGCCGGATCCACCGGCCTCGCCGAACGCGAAGGCGAGCGAGGCGTTGGCAACGGGGAAATGGACGGTCTTTTCCCCCTGTATCTCGCAGGGCAGGAGCACGACGCCTTCCACCGCCGGGCCTTTGAGAAGTTCCGGTGCGATTTCGAACGGCGTGGCGTCCTTGTCGTCGCGGATTCCTTTCTTCTTGACGGTGATGACTCCGGCGACCCTCGGGGCAAGGGGAACGACGACGGGTTCGTCGAGCACCCGCCGCGAATCACCCTCACCGATCACGATCTGCATCTCGTCGAACAGGCGCATGCCCGGCTTGTAGGCGAGTTCGTCGGGCGGCGTGTACGTGAACTCGACGAAGCCTTTCGCGTCGGTGCGACCCGCATCAAGGGTCAGCGAACCGACGGGCTTGCCCTTCGAGGCGCCGGCCCAGGCGAGGGCCACGGCCGTGTCAGCGACCGGCTCGCCACGCGACTCCTCGACGAGCTCGAGCGCGATCGTCACGGGGCCTCCGGCCAGGGCCGGCAGTTCGGGGGAAAACGTCACGACGGGCTTGACGGCCGGCGAATATATGCTGACAGGTATTTTGAGTTCGCCGTCGGGCCGTTTTTTCTGTCCCGACGTGCTCCAGGCGAATACGCGAAGGGTGCCGGCCACCGGTTCCTTCAGATCGCCGCGGGGTTTCGGGGTCTGCCAGTGGCTGTCGGGCGGCAGCTTGTCCTTTTCGGCGTCGTTGCAGACGAGCAGGCCCTTTTCGAGATCGCACTGCCAGGTGAACGTGTAGGCGTCGTCCGGCGCCCGGTAGACCTGGCCCGACTCGGGATCGGGCTGTTCGACCCAGACGGAAAGGGCGGCGACGGTCTTTGCATCGGCCGGGAGCCAGATCTGGCCGTCTTTCCAACACTCCTCGGGCCGGACGGTCCAGCCCATGGCGATGCCGGGCGCCTGCACCTGAACGGAACACGCCGCCTCGAGTTTCTGCTGATTTCCCTCGGCGTCCTTCGGTGTCCAGGCCTGGACGGTCACGGGAATCGGCCGGTCGAACTTGGCCTCACCCGGGGCGCGGGCGAACTCGTCGGTCACGGAGACATCGGCGACGACGACCTTGTCCTGCTGCGACATCGAGAAGGAAAGCCAGTTTTCGGGGGTTCCGGCAACGCCGAGGTTCGCGATCTCACACGGCTCGTAGGTTTTCGTCGCCGGATCGAGGGCCTTGAGGCAGATATGGATGCGCGCGGGCGTCCAGCGCTTCGATGATGTATCATACGCTATATCGAACGTTTTTCCCGCATCGGGTGCCATCGCGTCGCGCTCCTGTTCAGTAGATTTCGAGGACGTAGGCCGCCGCCCCGCCCGGGGTGACCCTGACGGACGCCGTGCATGTCTGACCCCCGCCGCTGCCGACGACGGTGATCGTAGCCGGCGCGAGGGCCTGTCCCACGGGAAGCGGCGCGGCGGCGTTCTGGCCGACCATGCAGGTTGCCCGACAGCCACCGCCGGCGCTCGACAGCGTCAGCCACTGGGAGCCGTCGGACGAGATCGAGATAGCCGCGTCGGAGGCGGAGACGGTCGGGCCGCCGTTTTCGCTTTTCCAGACCGCGGCAAGCAGTTCGCCCGGCTGTTCGGGCGTGACCGCCATGTCGTAGGTGTTGACCTGGAGGCAGTAGACGGTCGTCTTCGTGCCGCTGTCCACGATGGCGGCGCCAGCTCCGGCGCTGATCGCCGGGGGAATGCCGCGTTTCATCGTCTCCGTGGCGCCCTGGCTGTTGACCCAGGAAACGAGCTGCTTGTCGATCGAATCGTTTCGGTTCACCCCTTCAGACCAGCCGCCGTCGTGCGCCCAGGCGGCCTGGTCATGGCCCAGATACCAGGCGATCGCCGTCAGGCCCGCCCCGATGAAAATCGAGGCGCGGGGCGAGACGGGAACAGCTTTCCCCCCCTGCGTGACGATGGCGAACACCGAGCCGATGATGATCGCCCAGGCAAGGGTCGTTCCCCATTCCCAGGCTGCCTGCGAAAACAGGCCGGCGGCGAGGCCGAGGCAGCCGACCTGGATGACGGCGGGCCAGGCGATTTTGGCGAAGCCCCCGGCGGGAGCGACGTTCGGCGGCAGAAGCCGGACCGCCACGGAAGCGAGGCCCGCGACGGGCGAGGCCAGCAGAAGCGGGAACGCCGTTCCGAGCGTCGTCAGGCTCCAGAAACTGACGGCAAGCTGCGTCTGAGTAGTTATATAAGAACTGATATAATATCCGGCGAAGATACCGCAGCCGAGAGCGACGAAGTTCGGTTTTTGCGCATGTTTGAAATGCGGAAGCAGGGAACCCGGAACCGCGAGCGCCCGTTGCAGGCCCGCCGCGAAGCCTGAGGCGCGCAGCCTCGACCAGGCGAACCAGAGAAACCCGCCGCCGACCGCCCATGTGTAGGTCGCCTGGTCCTGGTATCCGTCGCAAGCGATGAATTTTCCGGCCCAGGAGCTGTCCTGAAACCCTTCGTTCGTGACGGCCATCAGATAGGTGTGGGCAAACCATGCGAAGATCGCGGCTTTGATCGCCGTGAACAGCCGCATCGGCAACCCCAAGAGGGTCTGTTTCACGACGGCGGTCCAGGAGATGGTCAGATATCCCGGCAGAGCGGCAAGCGAAACGATCCCGGCCCCGCCGGCGGCAGCCGGAATGGCGGCGACACCGGCCGGAATACCGCCCGGGCTCGGCTCCTGGTGCCGGCCATCCGTGCGAGCTTCGTGTTTTCGTGCCCCGGGTGGGGTTCCCTGCTGCCAGGACCGGCCGTCCCAGCACAGCCAGCAGCCCGTTCCGGCTTCGATCTGCCACCATCGGCCCTCTCTGTCGGTCGTTCGAAGGGCGTTCACGGCCTCGACGAAGGCGGCATCGTCGATTTCCCGCCGGGCGTGCTGCCCGGCGAGCTGTTGATACTGTTTTTC
>JAGOCE010000137.1 GCA_017998915.1 Candidatus Ozemibacteraceae bacterium | reverse complement strand
GGCCGAAGGTGTCGTTGAACCTCTTGAAATGGTCGATGTCGAGCATGAGTAGAGAAAGTGTGGAGCCGTGGCGTCGGACCCGATAGAACTCCTCGAGGAGACGGTTCAGGAAGTGCTTGTGGTTCAGGAGGCCGGTCAGCCCGTCGGTGGTCGCGAGGTAGAGGAGTCGCGAGTTGTGGATGGCGAGCGATGCCTGCGCCGCAAAAACGCGCAGAAGCTCCTGCACGCGGTCGGTGAACGTGTTCGCCGACAGCCGGTTGTCGAGATACAGGACGCCGATGATTACCGACTGGATTTTCAGCGGAGTCACGGCGAGGGACAGGATCTTGTTGAGCACGATGCTCTGATTTCCCGCGACCGCCGGATCGGTGGACGTGTCGCGGATGACCACCGTCTCGCCCGTTTGAAAACAGCGCCTGATAAGGCTTCCGGACGTTTTCATGTCCTGCTCGATTTCGCCGGTTCCCAGTCTGCGCAACACGGCCATTTCAAACAACTGTCGCTGTTCGTTGAAGAGAATGAGGCCGCCGCGCTCGGCACCGGTGACCTGCAGGGCCATATCGATCGTGTATTCGAGAAGACGCTGGAAATTGGTGATCGAGCTGAGGGCGAAGCTGACCTCCAGGACCGCGCTCAATTCACGGATGCGACTGTTGATGACCGATTCCGTCGAATCGACTTGGTGCTGCGCTTCCGGGGGGAGCCGGAGACGAAGGTCCTGAAAGGTTTCCCGAACGAGATTTTCGTTTCGGCTGAGGAAAAAGGGGAACACCGGCGGATCGCTGGTTCCCACCTGGGGAGTCTTCAGATCGGCGATGCCGGCCGTACCGAACTCTGGACTGGCCTCGAGAAAGAGAAAGACGTCCTGGGAAAGCTGGGCGACCGAGCCGGGCTGGAACGGCAGGAAGATGCCCGGTTGGATTTTCATGCCGTTGATGGGCGTTCCAAAGGTGCTGTGGAGATCCTGGATGAGGACCTGGCCCTGGCCCTGGGTATCGCATCGCACGAGGAGGTGCTCTCTGGAAATACTCAGGGAATTGAGACGGATCTGACAGGAATCGGTGCGTCCGATCTTGATGTCCCCGGTTTCCGGAGTGAGGGTGCTCGCATGAAGCAGATTGCCGTTCTGATCCTTCAACACAAGTTTCATCCGGATATTTCCTTTATCGTGGCCGTGAGTTCAGCCTTGATCTCCTTGAAATCGGGAGGGCGATTGTTCGGATTCTTGCTGATGCAGTCGAGCATGAGAACTTCGAGGCGGGGCGGGCAGTCAGGCCTCAGAGAGCACGGCCTTGGTGGATCCTGGGCCAGGATGACGGTGACGTCATCGCCGGTGAAGGGGCGTTGGCCGCAGATCATTTCGAACAGCATCACGCCGAAAGCGAAGATTTCGCTTGCCGGCGTTGCCGGCTGCCCGCGCAGACGCTCGGGAGCGAGATACCAGGGCGTCCCCACAACGACGCCCGTTTGGGTCTGTTGCGTTTTCATGGCCCCGTGCGCGAGGCCGAAGTCGACGATGCGGGAATGGCCGGAAATATCTATGAGTATATTTTCAGGTTTGATGTCGCGGTGGAGGACTCCTCGTTCGATGACGTGGTGAAGACCTTCCGCAACTTCTCCGCCGATATTCAGGGCGGTTTCGATTGCGAGGGGGCCCGGCTCGAGAAGCGAACGGAGGTTTTCGCCCCTGATGAACTCGAAGGCGATGAAAATGGGCGGATTGACGGAAACGTCGAATACTTTGGGAATGGAGGGGTGATCGAGGGCCGCCAGGATTCGCGATTCGCCAAGAAAGCGCTCGCGGAGTTCCGGGTCCGATCCGGCGATGGCCTCGTTGAGCGTCTTGATTGCGACCTCACGCGCCAGGACGTCGTCGAAAGCCCGATACACCGTTCCCATGCCGCCGCGACCGATCTCCACCACCTGAACATATCGTGGAGGAAGCGATGATCCTTTGTCGGAGACTGCCGTATCCACCGGGGTTTGCGGAGCCGGGCTCGCCGCCCCATCCCTGGGGACAGGAGACCGTTGCTGCGTGAGGCGTTGGGAAAACTCGATCGCGGGCTGATAGGACGAGTCGAGGGAAAGGGCAAGCTTGAGAGCCTGGCCCGCTCCGGCCTGGTCGCCTGACTCGTAGAGGCACCGTGCGAGGGCATACTGCCATTTGACCTTTTTCTTTTCGGCATCGGCCAGAGCCTGAAAGATGGGAAGGGACTCCCTGCTGAACAGTTTCTTTTTCTCGTATGAATCCCCGAGATACTGAAGAGCTCGCGGGTCATGATGAGCCTCGTAATAGGTCCAGACAGCCTGACCAGCGGTGCGGGAAAGCGGTGTCCCGGTGGTCAGGAGTGACAGGAGGCGCTTTCCCCAGGACTCTCGAGCGGGATTCCGTATGCAGGCCTCCTGGAGTCGTTCGATAGCCTGGGGATCCGAGGCTTTTCTCGCGACGAGAAGGTCGATTCCGAGATCCTGCCACTGGACGGGAGTGTCGGGATGTTGCTGTGCCGCCGACTTGATCAGTTTCTCGGCTTTGGAAAAATCTCCTGACAACAGTTTCCCCCTGATAAGTGCTGCCACCAATGGCCTGTCTACAAGAATGCGGCTTTCTTCTGCCTGGATTGCCACGATCAGCGTTTCCGCCTCTTTCCGTTGCTCGATGGATGGTGTCTCGCTATTCATGAGGGAAAGGAGACGGTCCCGCTTGTTCTGCCATTCGATGCGAAGGCGTTCTTCAGTAGCCCTGCGCCATCGATGCAGGAAAAACCTGAGCAGAAGGAAGGCCAGGAGACATCCGGCAAAAACCGGAACCAGAAATTCCAGCTCTCCCGCCGGCAGATGTTCCATTGGAAAATACCGAGCCTCCCCATGAATCCTCAACTTTTGATGCTAGCATTCAAACCGGTATTTTACAATCTTCGGTATCGCTGGCCAGTGCAGGCGAATCGGGGTTCACAACCGCCCGATTCACGGAGATTCGAAGATTGTTTCACCACACAGGCACCAAGGCACGAAGAACGCCGAAAGAAACATCTCGGGGAGGAATGCTTTGTGCCTTCGCATTTGTGTGGTCATTCCAGGGAGATTCAACATGTAAGCTCACGAATGACAGCATGAAGCCGCGCTGAAATGAACGTCGCCTGCCGGCAAAGGCTCTGAACGGGATTGCCGGCAGGCGACTGGTTCGGAGGCGGTGTGGGCGGGTTACCTGAGAAGCCGGTCGATCATTTCCTGCAGGTTTCTCACCTCGGCAGAGGCCTTTTTTATACTCGGAATGGCGTTTCTGATGAAAACGTTTTCCGACGACTGGACCCGCTTCTCGATGTCATCGAACTTGGCTTCGGCATCGGCGGCGTTCGGATCGATGGCGAGCAGCTCGTCATACATCTTCGAACATTCGTCCACCAAACGATCGAAATCGGGGGTGGCGGCCAGGTTGATCAGATACACCGCCGTTTGCTCCTTCTTCTCGTTGTCCTTGCGCATCGACGCTTCGGAGGGAACGTTGGGATTGCCGTGAAGGGAACAGGTGACGCACGGGGATTCCGTCTCGAGACCGGTCAGATCGAATTTTCCGCCGTCCGGGCAGGTCGCGGGGATTTTCAGATACCCGAGCTGGACGAGACTTGGCTGGAGATTTCCCGAGATCGTTGCCGGAAGCGGCTGTGAGTAATCCATGATCAGCATTTCGAGAGCTCCCTCGAGGACGCGAAGATTCGCGTGACAGGCCTTGGTTGTATCGGGCTTGGTCGCGACGCTCGCCGATGCGGGCAGGTCGAGCTCCATGCCGATGTCCCGGAAGATCTCCGGATTCTTTTTCGCGTCACGGAGCGTGTTGAGGAATCCCGTGCGCTCATACTCGATGGATGCCTTCATATTCACGGCGGGGGTGGGGATGCGCTTGAAAAAAGCCGTCAAGCGGGTTTTCCAGATCTCCTCAGGATGGCGTGTGCGGAACTCGATGAGCGCATTCGCGGCGATCTTTCGGATGGCGACTCCGATCATGGTGCTGATGATGACGCCGTTGTCCTCAACATGCTGTCCCAGCATGAACGTCGAGGTCAGCGCGTCGAACGCGGCTTCGGGCCGGCCTTCTTTTTCCTGTTGCCAGGCCCAGGTTCGGGCAAGGCGCGCCAGCTGGCGGAGACGACGGTAGGGCGGGATGTAGTCGGAAAAGTGCTGGCGGTCGTCGGGGGTGAAATTGCACTGCGGGCAGGCGGCACCGAGGCGGAGAAGGTTCATGACGCTTTTCAGCCTTGGCTCTCGCAGGTACGCGGCGGAGGGGGCGTCGAGATTGCCCAGATCCTCGAATTTCTCGGCCTTGCCGACCTTGTCGAGGATCTCATCGGGAACGGCCGGAAGTTGTCCGATTGCGTTCAGATACCGGACGGCGCCGTTCGGATCGTCGCCGGGCCTTGCGATGAGGGGATGCGCGATCAACAGAAGCGATACGAGAACCAGCACGACGTTTCTCATGGGAAAATCCTCCTTGTATAATTACATTAATAGATCAGAGAGCGAGCTGACGGCCTTCGCCGTGAGGCGTGACCGAGTCCAGGGCAAAATTGAAGGCCGGTTCGCGTTCGAGACGGTGTCTCGAAATGATGGAAAGCCCGCATTCGAGCTTCTCGTCGTGCGTCGGGGCGAACGCGACCGGAATGTTCGCCGGAACGGCGATCGGCAGCGATGCCGGATCCGCTTCGGGGAACGACGTTCGAGATACGGGGGTTGAAGGATTCGATACAATATAGTAAACAAGACAGGCGAGAAACGCCAGCGTCAGCCCGATGACGATGAGAGGCTGAAGCCGCGGTTGCGACCAGACCGCCCGCCGTTCGAGTCGAACGAGCAGAGCGTCCGAGACCGGCGGCAGGGGAAGCCTGTTGCGCAGCGATTCGGCAAAGGGATCGTTGTCGTTCATTCCACCCATGACAGGAGCTCCTTCAGTTTCGCGAGACCGTACCGGTAGCGGGACGAGGCCGTCTGCAACGGGACTCCCTGGTGTTCCGCAAGTTCGGCGAGGGAAAGTCCGCCCCAGACACGGAGGACGACCGCTTCGCGTTGTTCCTCGAGAAGTTTTGCCAGCGCCTGTTGGATCTCGATGCCGGTCGTCGGGTCGGGACCGGCGGTTCGCGACGGTTCCTCGTCGTCAAGCGGGCTCGTCGGACGTCGTTTCGCCTGCAGGGCGCCGTTTCGGACGGATGCGAAGAGGTAGGCGGTCGGGTTGTCGATCGCGGCCATTCTGTCCGGGGTTTCGACCCAGGGCAGGAGGGCGTCGTGGATGATGTCTTCCGATGCCTGCGACCCGAGGTTGAACGAACTCGTCAGATACGCTTTCAGCCGGGGCGCGAACTCCCGGTAGATCAGCCGGAATCCTTCTTTCGGATTCCGGCGGTAGAGGTCCATGAGCGATTCGTTCGGCATCGGTTGATTCATCCTTCACCAGGAATGATACGCAAACCTGCCGAAATTATTTCGTCATTTTTCAACAGGGTAAAATAATTCAGCCTGGCTCGTTTTTCGCGGTCGCCCGAAGGGCTGAAATGCTCTTCCACAACAGCCAGAGCGCGGGAAGGAGAAGGGTGCGCACGTAGGTGCCGGCCATCGATTCAAGGATCTCGAGACGGAGGAAGCCCTGGAAAAACCTGACGGTCCACAACCCGGCCATGATCGAGACGAGAATGAATGCGAGGGTGCGCTGGCGGTTGTCATGCGACACCGGGGCGGCGGATTCGAACGTTCTGCCCAGTCGACCCGGCAGATTCGGAATGACCAGGGCCAGCGCGGCGATAGCCAGCAGAGGCGACGGCACCGCATCCAGAGCGAACGGATCGGCCCTGCGAGACAGGGAGGCAAGGAAAAGAGTCAGCTTGACGGTCCAGGCCGGGAGATACCAGAGCATCATCAGCGGTAACCAAATGATATCGTTAGATATATTATCTCGGAACCATGCGGACGCTGCCGAGACGTTGATTGCCATGAGACTCCAGAAGACGGCAATGAACCGGAGAGTGGAACCACCCGGAATCGGCCCGGCAATCATGCCGAGCAGGGCGAGAATCGCGGGACCACGGGGCCACTCGAGGCGGCTTCCGAAATGCCAGATGGCCAGGATCGAGCCGATGAAGAACAGCCTGAACGCGGCGCTCCGGCCGGCGGCCCGGGTGCCGCCAAGAAAGGCCAGGACGGCGAGAAGAGCGAGGGTCAGAAGCCTTCGCGCCGATGCGAACGGCGAGCGGTTCGTGCCGGCGATGAAGTCTGCGATCGCGGTGATCAGAATGGGATCATACTGCTCGGTGAAGTGGTCCGACAGGCGTGAGAGATGAAGCTGCGTCTGTGACGCGGCGTGCTCGTCCAGGGACGCCCGGATCTCGGAAACGGGAAACACCTGGTCGAGCGTGCCGGCAAACGCCGAGACGGTGGCGACATGTGCCATATCCGGCGTGGCATACGAGCCGAGGATTGAAATGCTTTTGAGGGTGTCCGAACGGGACCTCCCGGCGAACACCAGTGAGGGCGGAACCCCATCGGAATGACCGGCCAGATGAAAGGGAAGATGCCCGGACTGGCTCGCTCGGAGGGCCGCCAGGGCCGCCTCCAGTTCCCTGCTTCTGATGCCAACGCCTTCGTCCGTCGTGACCGTGGGGGAGTCGAACGTGAACAGCGAGATGCCCCGGTTCGTACACTCCCAGGCCAGGGGCATGAAGATTTCGCGATGGGAGTTGGTTCCATGGGCTGCGAGCACCACTTCCCTCATGGGGCCGCCGGGAGAAAAGAGTCGACCCTGGTAGCTTCGGCCGTCGAGCATGAACCGTTTGGTCGTCACGCGAGCGGAGAGGCCGCCTGTGTCGAGAAGCTGTGTGACGAACAGGAGAGAGGTGAAGACCAGCCAGATCGCCCAGTTGCGGTTATTCCATCCAGTGTTCGACGTCGTCGGCGAGCCGGCCTCGTTCATCGCGGCAGGCCCTGAGTCGTGGCGGGTTCGCGGGGCGCGGCCGGGAGTGCCTGTTCGGCAATCTGGCGACGAAGCTCCTCGACCTGCCGGTAGATCCTGTAGACATCGTGGAAGCCCGGCGACGTCTGCAGGGCGGCGTCGAGCTCGTTCAGGGCTTCCTGCGGCCTGTTCAGGGCCAGGTGCAGCCGTGCGGCTTCGAGCCTGAACTGCTCGGAAGCCGGATCGAGCTCGATCGCGCGGCGCATCAGGGGAAGAGCGTCGGCAGGGGCGGACGCGGCAGCGATGATGCGGGCCCGTTCCGACCAGAAGAGCGCTTCCCGGGGATTGATCTCGGCGGCCCTGGCATACTGTCCGAGGGCGGCCTCGGAGTCGGCTCGGGCTTCGGCGGCGCGGGCGGAAAGCGCCCAGACCATCGGGTCGGACGGTCGCTGCGCCCTCAGTTCGGCCAGTCGGGCCTCCGCCGTGCGGAGTTCGCCGGCGGCAATTTCTGCCGAAGCTGCATCGAGGTGTTGCTGATGCCGTGTTTCCCTGACGGCGAACAGGAGGTAGACCAGAAGCAGGGAGATGGCGAGCGAGCGAAGCTTTCCGGCCGCGTCTGTCGCGGTTTCATCGGAATGCTGTTCGGAAGGGAGGCTTGCGGCGAGGAGGGCACCGACGGCCAGGGCGAAAAAGGCGGATGTCGGCAGCATCCGCGAGGAGAAACCGCTCAGGTTGTGGAGAAAAAAGACCGCCCAGCAGCCGGCCGCAGCCCCGACCGGCCAGGAACCGGGTGACGAGACGGCCCGCTTCGCGGCGATCCACCAGAGGATAAGGCTGAGGACCGCGAGCAGGGTGGCCGCGAGCGGCCCGGCCTCGACGAAGGTCTGGAGAAACTCATTGTGGGCGTTCATGGGGTAATCCCCGCCGACGCGCCTGAACCGCGGATACACCTGGGAAAAGGTGTGAAGACCGTAGCCGGTCCAGGGAACGTTCGCGGCCGCCGCGTAAATGCCCTTGTTGATCAGCGTGCGCTGGGAGAACGTCATGTCTTTCGTGTTGCCGATGCTGATGAACCGATACTTGAACGGACCTGATATAAATATGATAGCCAATAGAATTATGACGATGGAAAGAATGCGGGTGGCCCCGGACCAGGGCCGTTTCGGCGAAGGTTTCCAGATGGCCGTCGAAACGACGATTCCGACGATCGCCGCCAGGTAGGCGCCGCGGCTGAAAGTCATCAGCAGGGCGATACCCGTCATCAGCAGCGCCGCTCCGAAAAAAGCCTGCAGCCTCGATTCGTGCTTCCGCCACTCCCCTGATGCGAGGGCGAGACCGCAGATCTGCCAGGGAAGCAAGGCCGCCAGGAAGGCGCCGAATACGTTCGGATCGGTGAACATGCCGGCGCACCGCGTCCTGATGACGGCACGCAGAGCGGGATCGGCCCATGTGAGCGGCATCGGGGCCCCTTCCGCGTATTCCTGGAGCGCCAGGGTGCCATGCAACATTCCCGCCAGCCCGGCGGAGATACAGATGCCGGCCAGCCATCCGGCCCGCCCCGCGTCGTTCGCCGCTGCCACGGCCAGCATCACGAGAGCGAGGAGTTTCAGAAACGCGGGAAACGACGCGGCCGCGTTCTCGGAGGTGACGACGGAGAGGCCGACCAGGACGAGCCAGACCGGCACGAGTTGCCAGAATCGGCGCGTGGGCCCTCCGAAAGACGCCCGTGGGGGGGATTCGTGTCCGATGATGCCGAACAATCGGCCGAGAAGCAGGCCTGCCGCGGCCATTTCGAGCAGAAAGACGGCGGTCGTCTCGCCGCCGGCATAGATCACCGGCAGGACGAGAATGACGAACGCAGGCAGGAACCCTGCGAACACGGCTTCCTGCATGCCTGGTTCAGCCTTGCGGGTCAGGGGCGACAGGACCGTTGATGCCATTGGGCTGCGTGAAGGGCTTGCGCTCGATGATCAGCCACTGTTTCGCCAGTTCCGCCATGGTCTGCAGGCAGCTTCGGTAATGCCCGTAATCGTTTCCCGGCAGGTAGGTCTTGCGGGAGACCCTGAACCGGTCGGTGAACTGGAGGGTCTGCCTGTGCTGGGTGAGGGTCGATTCATACGATAGGCATCCGCAGTTCCAGGTGTAGCCGCGATTCCATGGCACCCAGTGGAACCGCTCCGGAAGCTCGAAAACGACCGTGTTCACGGTTTCCTCCGTGGCGTAGTAATCGAGCGGGTAGGTGCGCGTGGCGAGACCAGCCGAACGGGAATTATAGCCTATCCAATGGTTCCGGAACGCCATCAGGTCGCCCGATGCCCGAATGGCGCCGTCCGTGATCCGGTAGTTCAGGATCAGCGTCACCGGGGCGTTCAGGTCATCGAGGTCCGACAGGGCATATCCGGAAAGCTTTGCCTTGGGGTGCACCCGCTTGACCATCTGTTCGGCGAAATTCTGTCGTTCCCGGTCCTTGGCCGCCTTGAGACCGCGCAGCGCCGCCTGCCCGGGGCCGTGAATCGTCCGCGCGTCGCGCACGTCCATCGAGCCGTCGTCGGCGACCTGCACGAAGATGTGGCGCTCCGTGCGGTTGGCGGCGCCGCCATCGGGGATGCGCTCGAACGTGAAATCGGTCCCGGAAGCAGTCAGAAAGCATGCCGTCGTTCCCTGCGCGTCGGTGTCGAGCGTGCCGAACGGCAGATAGTCATTATCGCAGGCGGTATAGAATGTGCGGCCGTCGATGTCCAGCCTGAGAATCGCCGCGACGGCCTGGCCGAAGCTGGGGATCTCGGCGTTGATGCCGTCGACGCTCCAGCCCTGCATGAACCCGACGCGGCTTTCGATGCCGAGTCGCTTGAGCGTGAAATGGAGCAGGGCGACGCGCGCCAGCGAGTTGCCGTAGCGTTTCGTCAGCGCGACATCGATCTTGACCGGGGCGACCCCCCCGGCCGCGGGGCAACCGATCGAGAGGAACCGGACGCGCCTGACCAGCCTGTCATATACCGCGGCTGCTTTCGCGAGATCGTTCGATGCCGATGCGGCGCCCGTCTCGGCGATGAATGCAT
>JAGOCE010000136.1 GCA_017998915.1 Candidatus Ozemibacteraceae bacterium | reverse complement strand
TATTTCGCTCCTTGATTCATGCCGCTTTCGTCTTTTTTACCGGAAGCGCATGGGAAATATTCAATAACCCGTCGATCGAAAGATCTTCATCGACCAGCGGCCAGTGGATGCCATAACCCGAAGGTGAAACTTCAAAGGCATTTCTTTGCTCAACGGTGGCTTCAGATAATTTTGAAGAAACAGCATTGAGCTTGAACTCATACGGTTTTCCATCGATCATGATCTGCATGGTTCCGTTCGTGAAACGAACATCCTGGATTATGTGACTCTTATTCATAAAGACTTTCTCTCTTGAAATTCTTTCCATGAATTCTCGATGAGTTCGAAATATTCGAAAATCAGCTTCTTGACGAGCCTCTTGTCTGAAGGGCTCATATTGTACGAATAGGCTTCAATTGCGTCAAAATCGTCGCAGTCGAGCCAGTATTTGCATTCCTTGTCTCCGCTTTTGCAATGAATATGAATAGGCTCATTGCGCTCGTTCGCGTAGAAAAAGAATCTCCAGCCGTAAATCATGAGAACGGTAGGCATCACAAGAAATGATACCACATTTCATGCAACCTCTTCCCCGAGACGTAGAAAATTCGCCTGGAAAGTCTGTTCACAAAAGGAAATTGGAAGGAGTTATACCTTCTGAGGCGGTGCACCCAGCGACTCGAGGCGCGTGATCTTGGCGACGCGGGCGGCGTGGCGGCCGGGAGCGGGCTGGGTGGAGATCCAGAGGTCGACGATCTGCTTCATCAAGCCGGGGCCGATCACCATGCTGCCCAGGGTGAGCAAGTTCGCGTGATTGTGCTCGCGGCTGTTGCGCGCGGTGTAGAGATCGTTGCAGCAGGCAGCCCGCACGCCGGGGACCTTGTTCGCGGCCATGCAGGAGCCGATGCCCGCCCCGTCGATGACGATGCCGAGCGTGTGCGGATTCATCGCGACCGCGTTGGCCACGAGCCAGGCGATATCGGGATAATCGACCGGATCGGTCGAAAAGGCGCCGACGTCCTCGACCGTGTGGCCGGCCGTAGCCAGGTGCTTCTTCAGCTCCTCCTTGAGCGGAAACCCGCCATGATCAGCCCCAATCACGATCTTCGGCATACCCATCTCCATCAAATGCAATTTCGAGCACCAAAAACTTTACCACAGAGGACACAATGGACACAGAGGTTTCACAGAGAAAAACAACCGCTTGTATAAGTAAAGTTTATATTATACAGCATTAAGACTATTACCAGAAAACAGCGGTTCTCTGTGAGAACTCAGTGCTCTTTGTGTTCTCTGTGCTGAAGCTGTTCCCGTTGTGTCTCTCAAATGAACTCGCGGAAGAGTTCGGGGCGGGGGCGCGGGATGACGACGCTGTAGACGACCTGGCCGCGGCCCTCGAGCACGTTCAGCCCTGACGCCACGGCGGCTTCGACGGCGGCGACGTCGCCGGTCATCGTGTAGAACGCCTTGCCGCCGATCGCCATTGCAATGCGGATCTCGACGAGCTGCACGTCGGCAGCCTTGGCCGATGCATCGGCCGCGAGGATCGTCGAGACGACGTCGAACGTCTCGACGACGCCCAGCGCATCCGTCTCGGGAATCGGGTTGGTTGCCGTCATCGCCGGGTAGATCTGGGGATGCAGGTTGGGAATGACGAGATCGTTCACGAGATACCCCTGGCCGACGCGAACGCCTGCGGCGACGCTCGCCTCGACGGCCGCCACATCGCCCCAGACCATGACGATGAACTTGCCCGGGCAGATGGTGCGTGAGAGGACGAGTTCGACCGATGCGGTCTTGAGCATGGCGTCGGTCGTTTGGTAGCCCATGGCGATACTGGACAGTTCCACGAGGCCGATGGCATTCTGCGAGATGTTCATGGCGGTTCTCTCAGTTCTGGTTCAGGGGCTGCTTCATGCCCTGGAAATGACGATGGCGCCGGAATCGACGCTGGTGACGCGGCCGCTGATCGATGCATGCACGGGCGCGCCGAGCTTCTTGTCGGGTACGGCACCGATCAACTGGCCGACCTTGACGGTGTCGCCAACGCGGACGACCGGCTCGGCCGGCACCCCGACATGCATCTTCAGCGGCAGTCTGACTCTCTCGAATCGTGTCTGGATGGTTGTCCAGGGAGCCTTGTGGTCGTAATCGAGCAAGCCCAGACGCTTGATCAGCCGTTCGATTCCCACGCGGCGCTGGCCTCGCATCGGGTGAACCTGCGGAGCGTCCTTCCAGTCGGTCGGCTTGACACCGTGGGACAGGTGGTGGCGCTTCGCCATCTGGCACATCTCACGCGGCGGCAGGCCTTCGGGGCAGGAAAACAGCGAACAGAGTCCGCACTCGCTGCAGAAGATTGAATCGCGCGAATAATTCTGGTCGTTGAACGGGGCAAGCTGGGCTGTCCTCATCGCTTTGTGCGGCCGAATGGGATACCCGAGAAGCGCACGGGGGCAGAGCTCGGAACAGTCGGTGCACTGGTCGCAGGCCGAACGGGCGATCTGCCTGTTGTGGGCCTCTGGCGTCACCATCCGTCGAATCAGGGGATGATCTTTGGGAAGCGCAATCAGGCCGCCGGTGGTCTTCGTGACGACATCGGTCTGCGGATCGCGCACGAGCCGCCCCATCATCGGGCCGCCGTCGATCACCGTCAGGCCGGCGAGCGATTTCAGGCCCGAAAGGGAAAGGGCCTCGAACACCGTGATGCCGACGGGCACTTCGACGGTCATCGGGTTGGGAACCGCGCCCGCAAGGCTCAGGATCTTCGTCGTGACCGGCCGGTTGCGGCCGAGGTTCAGCAGCGTCTCGACATTGCTGACGACGCACCCGACGTGCAGCGGAATGCCGCCGAACGGGATCAGCCGGCCGCTCGCTTCATATACCAGTTCGTATTCATCGCCCGACGGGTAAAAGTCGCCGAGGGGCAGCATCGATATCCGCTTGTCGGGAATCGCCTTTTCGAGCGTTTCAAGCAGATCGGCATATTTGCGCTTCATCGCGATATGCGCCTGTTTTGCCCTCGTGAGATCGATCGATCGGATCAGGCCTTTGAAAAACTCGTCCGTTGCGTGCTTGAGGATCTCTTTGTCCTTGTGGAGGAGGGGTTCGCACTCGGCAGCGTTCACGATCAGGTGATCGACGTTCTGCGCCGCAAGCTTCACATGCGTCGGAAATCCCGCGCCCCCGCACCCCACCAACCCAAGTTCCGCTACTGCAATATCACCCATGTTCCTGATCCGTTTCGAAGTATTCAATAATCGTCCGTGAGAGTTTCCCCTGGTTTACCACAGAGGCAAAGAGACACAGAGATCATTCACCACAAGGATACAAAGATCGAACTGCTGTAAATCTTGCGATTTTCATCATATTCACCGCGGAGCTACAGGATTGAGAGAAATAGGGCCTCTGTGTCTCTGTGACTCTGTGGTGTGTTGTCTCAAACGATTCGGAAGCTGTCGACGATGACGCAGCGACGCTGGCGTGTGAAGGTGCGGGCGCTGGTCAGGCCTTCGCCGGTGGGGGAGGCGATCGTGAAGGTTGTATAGCCCTCGCCGCCCATTCCCAGGCCGGCATAGCTCGGGCCGTTCTTCACGAAGATCGAGCAGTTGCA
Organism: Candidatus Ozemibacteraceae bacterium; assembly: GCA_017998915.1. Lineage (GTDB taxonomy): Bacteria > Muiribacteriota > Ozemobacteria > Ozemobacterales > Ozemobacteraceae > MWAR01. Next base: position 6,429 of record JAGOCE010000136.1, on the reverse strand, counting down.
CCGAACAGCCATGCGATGAAGGTTGTCGATATTGCGGCTGTGCATCACGGCGGTGTGATTGTTGCCGTGCTCGACCTTGACGGCCAGATCGATGGCGGCGTTCACGTCGCGCACGCGCACCAGCGGGATGACCGGCATCAACAACTCTTCGACGACGAAGGGGTGGTCGGGGCCCGTTTCGCACAACACCATGCGGATGTCATCGGGGACGCGCACGCCGATCTGCTCGAGGATGTAGCCGGCGTTCTTGCCGACGAACTTGCGGTTCGGGCCGCCTGTCTTCGGGTCGATCACCAGCTTCTCGAGCTGGATGATCTCTCGCGCCGACGCCTCGTAGGCCCCGCTGTTGCGCAGATGCCGCTTCAGCTCCTCGGCGACCGACTCGACGACGATGATTTCCTTCTCGGCGATGCAGAGCACGTTGTTGTCGAGTGTGGCGCCGGATATAATATCGCGCGCGGCTTTTTTCAGGTCGGCCGTCTCGTCGACGACGGCGGGCGGGTTGCCCGGACCGGCGGCGATGTATTTCTTGCCGCACTTGGCGGCGGCGGCGACCACGGCGGGGCCGCCGGTCACGACCAGCAGCCGGATCGACGGGTGGGTCATCAGGATCTGCGCGTTCTCGATGCTCGGCTTCGAGGCCATCGTCATCAGATTGGCGGGTCCGCCCGCCTCGATGACGGCTTCGTTCAGCAGTTCGACGGTGAATCGGCTGATCTTCGCTGCGCCGGGGTGGGGGCCGAACACGACGGCGTTGCCGGCCGCGATCATGCCGATCGAGTTGCAGATGATCGTCTCGGACGGGTTGGTCGAGGGGGTGATGGCCCCGATGACACCGTAAGGGGCCTGTTCGACGAGCGTCAGACCGTCGTCTCCCGAATACGACACGGGCTGGAGATCTTCGATGCCGGGTGTCTTCGTGATGGCGAGCCGGTTTTTCTGGAGCTTGTCATCGACGCGGCCGTAGCCGGTGTCCTCGACGCCGAGGCGGGCGAGCTCCTCGAGCTTCGCGAGGCAGCGGCTGCGCATGTTCGAGATCATCTTTTTGCGCAGGGCGACCGGAAGCTCGACGAGCTTCTTCTGGGCGTCGACGGCTGACTTAATAGCGTCTTCTATATTTTCAAAGACGCCTTTGCCCGAAGGCTCCGCCGCCCGCGTGACGGCGGTGGCGACCGTGCCGGATGCTTTCAGGTTCCTGAGGACTTCCTGGACGATGACGCCCAGCTCATCACGAGAAATGGACATTCGTTCCCCCGTGCCGTGAGGCTTGCTGTCTGTATGGCCGGCGGACCACACGACCCCCGGCCCCTGCGCGAAAAACGATGCGCGGGGCCGGGAGATCGATCAAAGGAGTCCGCCGGGGGTCAGGTCGTGCGTTCGTGGTCCATCACGACCGAATCGACGATGGCCGCGACGGCTGCGTCGACCGGGCAGTTCAGGGTGCGCTCGGTGAGGCGAGCCGAGCTGCCGCTGACCAGCAGTACGGTTTCGCCCGCTCCGGCGCTGACCGCGTCCACGGCGACGACGAAGTGGCCCGTCGGCTTGCGCTCGATCGTCAGTTCCTCGACGATCAGAAACTTCATGCCGTTGAGCCGCTCTTCTTTTCGCGTGCAGACGACGGTTCCGCAGACTCGACCGAGATTCATGACTCGACGATTTCCCCGGATTACTTCTTGGAGGTCTGGGTGTTGTCGCGGATCGGCATGACCTCATCGAGGTTGCCGTGCGGCCGCGGAATCACGTGGACGCAGATCAGCTCGCCGATCTTCTTGGCGGCGGCGGCACCGGCGTCGGTGGCGGCTTTGACGGCGGCGACATCACCGCGCACGAAGGCGGTCACATACCCGGAACCGATTTTTTCCCAGCCGACGAGCTTCACGTTGGCGGCTTTGACCATCGCGTCGGTGGCTTCGATAAGAGCGGTCAGACCTTTGGTTTCGATCATACCCAGAGCTTCCTGCATGACGTCCTCCTGAGATTTTGGCTTGTCAGAAATGTGTACCGTGTGTCGAAAAACCTAAAACCTATGTGGTGGTCGTGATCAGCGGACGATCTCGACCATATCACCCGTTTTGAGGCCGGCGGCGTTCCCCTCGTCGTTGTCGACGTGGAAATCGGCGGCGAACTTGTCGCTGACGCGCACCAGAACGTTCTGGAACGCGATCGCGCGCGGACCCTGTGTCTTGACCGTGACCCGGTCCATGTCCTTCAGGCCCATCTTCTCGGCTTCCTTCGTGCTGAGGTGCACGTGGCGGTTGGCGACGATGATGCCTTCTTTCAATACCACGTGGCCCTTTGGGCCGACGACGATGACGCCGGGGGTCCCCTTGGTGTCGCCCGAGTCGCGATAGACGATCGGCACGCCGAGCGTGAAGCTGTCGGTGCCGGAAATCTCGATCTGCGTCGCCGGCCGGACCGGCCCGAGGATGCGGCACTTCTCGATGACACCCTTGCGGCCGACGAGCATGACGCACTCTTCAGCCGCGAACTGGCCGGGCTGGGAAAGCTTCTTCATTTCCTTGAGCTGATACCCGGCCCCGAACAGGGTTTCGAGATCGGCCTGGGAGACGTGGATGTGGCGGCCGCTGACGCCGGCTGGAACGGTTCCGGGGCGGATGCGTTCCTGGAGATCGATGTGCTTGAGCACTTCGGCTACGATGGTCTTGACATTGGCTTCGTCGATCACGGCTTGTTCCTTTCCTGGACAATCTTCTCGAGTTCGCAGCCCTTCATGATGAGGGCTCCGTCTTTCGGCAGCTCCGATGCGGAGCGGCCCCGGCCATCCGTGAGCCGGAAGATCCGGTTGCCAATTATAGCACAACAATCCCGGGCGGCAAGGGGGGAGGGCACATAAAGCGAAAACTGCTTTCCAGCCGCGGCGGCGCACAACTGCGCGAATCGCTTCGGCTCAGCATACGCCGGCAGATCGGGGACGATCGCACCCTCGCACCCGAGATCGAGCGCCATAGCAAGTGATATTTCACCCGTGAAGGCGCCCTGTTTCTCCCAGTGGATGCTTGGCGCGACGAGCCTGCCGCGCAGCGACGGGAAAAGCTCGTTGAACGCCGGCATGAGGGGCTCCGCAACGACGAACAGCGGCGCGAGCGGGAACGATGCGAAACCGTGCAAAAGCTCGCCGAAGCTCGCCAGGTGCCTGACGCCCCGGGCTTCGACGGGAATCAGAACGCGGCGGGAAGCTGCCGGCGTGAGCCTGATGCCGAGCGCGGTCGCCGTTTCCCTGGCCCAGTCGGTCATCGGGGTGTTCTCGTCGAGCGTCTTCACACCCTTCAGATGCATGGCCCGTACATCATCGGCGGTCAGCAAAGAAGCGGCGGAAACCGAAGGTCCGGAACCGTCAAGCGCGAAGGCTGCGGGCGTGGCGCACAGTTCGCGAAGTCGCTGGGGCAAGGTTGTACCGATGCCGAGATCGGAAAGTTCCGTGGGGGGGCGCTCTATCTTGGCTGACAGCACGTAAACTGGTACGGATCGAGCCTGCGAAATAAGTGACCAGAGCGCTTCAGCATCAGGGCGGTCGCGGAGTCCGAGGGACAACCTGCGAAACAGGTCGGCAGGCGGTTCATGAATCACGACGGCGGCGAAACGCGCAAACCCCATCACATTCAGAGACTCGAGTCTGGTCAGCATGAACTCTTCGGGCTCGAGTCCGAAGGGCGGAGCAATGAGATCGGCGGCTTTGAGCGTTTCGGATGCGATGAGAAGAGGGCGTGCCTTCATGATGGGGGTAAATATACCCACCTGGACGGCGAAAGGCAACACCCAGAACAAAAATTACCGGTATCTCGCGCCTCGGGAGCCATGGACCGTGGGAAAAGACGAAGCCGCCGGAAAACTACCGGCGGCTTCGTTGAGGTGCGGGTAGGCCCCCGCCTCTGCCGTGTGAAGGACAATTGAACCCTAACCTCGCGGTAAACGGTTGTCTGCTCAGCCTCACAATGAGGTCTTCGTAACAGGAGTGATCCTGTTCGTAAGGGGATCTCAGCGGGGGTTGAAGACAGATTCCCTCTAGATACAGGTGTCGGCTCAATTAAACCTGCATCATCACGGACAGCGCAGGGACATGATTGTCAAACCAGCCTCTACTAGAAACATACCACATGTCGTATGCCTTGGCAAGCCCCGGAAAAATCGGTGCCGAACCGTATCCGTCTTGTTGCACGGAGAGAGCCACTCGTGCTTAGATGGGCCCGGAGGAATGGCATGGAAGATATCGTGCTGACACCCACCCTGCGCTTGGCCACGTCGATGATCTCGGCCGGCATTTCGGGGCTCGTGGCCTGGTTCGTCCTGGCGCGGGCTCGACACCAGCCGGTTAACCGCGTCATTGCGGGCATCGCGACGGCATCGATGCTGTACAACGTCTTCCAGGTGCTGTTTTTTGTTCTGCCGACGATCTGGTTCGTGCGAGCCGGATGGATAGGCACGATCCTGCTGATTCCCTTGCTGGCCGAGTTTCCAGATGCCGTTCTCGAAGGCAGATACGCGAACAAGAGGACGCGGGGGCTCGCATGGGCTGCGACCGCCGTGTTCCTCGCGGCATTGCCGACCGAGATGATTTTCCGATCGGGACTCGAAATGACGCCCGACGGCCCGCTGGCGATCGGCGGGCCGCTCATGAAGGCGTATGCCTTCGTCATGGGCGTGCTCCTGATACGGATTGCATACCGGCTCGTCAAAGCGCGCCTGACGCACGAGGACGAGATGATGCGCCGCAGGGTGGAGTTCATCCTGCTCGGCGAAGCATTTTACTGCCTGTGCGCCCTTCACGACATGCTGTTGAGGCATCAGATCTTCTGGGTGTTCGAGTTCCCGATCGTCGAGTTGGCGACTCTCGCGTTCATGATCATCGTGGTGTACGCCACGATGCGATTCAAGCTGATCGATATCGACGTGGTCATCGGCACCGGAGTGTATTACATGCTGTTGACCCTGGGAACGGCGGCTCTGTATAAAACTGTCGAAAACATTCTCCAGAACGATCTTCAGAAGTATATCGACGAAACTTCCTGGTGGGCCCAGATTCTTCCTTCTTTTGCGGTCGCTCTTCTGATTGCTCCTGCAAACATGTTGATCCAGCGTCTGACGGAAGGGTGGTTTCTCGAGCCGGATTTCCGGAAGATGGAAATCTTCCGAAACCCGAATTTCCAGTATCTCGTTCTCAACGGGCGCGTCGAGGAACTCCGAAAACTCCGTTCCGAACTCGATCGTCTCGTCGACCACGCCTCGAATCCCCACAAGCCGTTGCCATAGGCGCTCACGACCATGAGCGTCTTTGGACGGATTGGTGGGCGGGTTGCCAATCAGGGCATTGGTGTGTACAATGCATACATGGGTAAACGAGCGATTGCGTCGATGGTCGGAATCTTCGTCATGGTGTTCGCATTGTCATTTGAGGCGCCCGCCGGGGCGGTGACCCCCGAGTTTGCGGCACTGCATCGTGATCCGTACCAGCTCACGAAACAGGTCGTTCTCAAGAAGATGCTGTATACCTGCGGCTCGATCAACTCGGCGTATGCCGGCATCAACGACCTCGTGGCCGCGCTCCAGTATGCGAAGAAGAACGACGATCCCCGGGTTGTCGCGGCTCACTTGCTGGCTGTCCGGATGGGTCTCGAGGACAAACCCGCGTTGTTTCGCCATATAGCGGCTGAAATAGAATTTTGCGAGAAGTATCCAAACTTCCCGAAGGGATTCGATGATTCACCCGAAGGTCCCGAGCTGATCAGCGCCGAGTTTTACAAGATCGCCTCGCACATCGAGAACCTGAAGATCAACCACCACTCGACGAACCTCGCTGCTCTGCGCAAAGAGGCCGAACGTGTCGTGTTCGAGCTGTTTTGGACCGACAGCGAGAAGATGCGTTCCCTCTCGATGGACATTCTCACGTTCCTGCGAACCGAGCTGAAGGAAGACATTCCCTTCGACGTGTTCAACAAACCCCTCAAACCGACTCGCTGATCTCCCGACACCACGCGCCGGGGCGGGCTTCAAACCCGCCCCGGCGTTCGTTCGGGGGGATATCAGCCCGGTTTCTGCGGGGAACGGGAGCGTCGGGAGTTGCGTTTCTTGGCCATGCTTCTGTCGCGGCCGGAGCGGAGCGCTTTTCCGAGGCCCATGAGGACATCGGCTTCGAGATGCTCGTCCTGGAGGGCGATGATCTCGTCACGGATCATCGCGGCGCGCTCGAACTGAAGCTCGCGGGCGGCCTTGTCCATCTCGGCCTGGAGCTCTCTGACCAGTTCGGCAAGGCGATCCTGGTCGATTTTACCGCCTGCCCCCTGTTCGCCGCCTTCCTGGCCGGGGAGAAAGATCTTCGGCAGCTTCTTCACGATCGAGGCTGGCTCGATGCCATGTTCCCTGTTGTACCGATCCTGGATCTCGCGCCGGCGGGCTGTTTCGTCGATGCACGTC
>JAGOCE010000135.1 GCA_017998915.1 Candidatus Ozemibacteraceae bacterium | reverse complement strand
CGACGATTCGCTTGCCAAGGGAGGATCCTATGAGTAGTTCATGGTTTCGTTCTGTTCTCGCCTTGAGCTTGTTCGTGCTGGTTCTCGCGGGACCGGCTGCTGCTTTGCACCAGTATTATGAGCAGAACGGCGACTGTTATGTCCTGATCTGTGATGGTCCGTACCGTGGCGCCTATGCGCTGAACAACCTCACGGGCGGTGCCGTTCAAAAGATCTGGGACCTCGCGGACTCCGACGGTCAGGATCTCGATGCCTATGGCATTGCCGCAACCCAGCAGTGGGACGGCTCCGCACCCCAGAAAAAGCTGTATGTCTTTGCGGGTATCGATACTGCCCCTCAAGACTGGTACGGCATGATCTCGCGGCGTGTGATCGTCTGGCCCGATGCGACCGGTGTATACTCCGAGGCGGTGGACCGGATCATCCATCGGTATCATGATCCCGGAAGTCCCGGAGACAGTCCGACGGGCCGCGGCAATCACTGCGCATCCGACTACTGCCAATCTCTTCCGAACATTTTCGGCGGAACCTGCTATCCGTGCAGTATTGTCCCAGACCCCACGCCTGGAAAGTCTGGATATTATGACGTTCCTGCCGGGCAATGGTATCACTCGCTCGACCACCCTGTTTGGAGCCCCTACACCTACGGCTGGGGATCCGGAGGAGGGGGCGGCTGGGTGCATTATGTCTGTCGGGAAAATGTCAAGGTGACGTTTCGTGACATCAAACTGCATTTGTTGGAAAGAAACACCGGCGTGGTCGATCCAGGCGATTTTCCGTCCGACGTGGCCTACGTGAAGACATCTGAAAATTCCACGCTCGACCAACGTGGAGAATGCGTTGACGGGTGTATCACGGCGAATGATGGCCTGACCGGCCCTGCCGGCGAGATTCCCTATCTCGACTGCTCTTATTCCAGCATCGGCAAGTCCTATCTGTACAGACGCGAGCCGACATTGACGGAATACACGCTGGTTGGAAAAGACGGCGATACGACGCTCGTGGGAGAACCATCGAACCTTACGACGACATCGATCGGCGTGAGTTCGAAAGACACGGCGGGCGACTTCGTCTACGTCGTTGGAACGGATGTGATCAACTCCTGGCTCACGGCCGCGGGTGCGCCGTACAGTATCGCGACCCTGACGGATTTTGCCGTCTCCGACCAGTGGTGGTCGACGGGCGGCATCGCCTATGCCTATGACAAGACGCAGCGAACCGTCTACAAATTCGTGCGAAATGACAAGCTCGGTACGACTCCCATTCCTGAGCAGATCAATGTGGGCCTCGATGGCTTCCTTCCCGACTCGATCGGGGCTGACGGGTTCGGCCACCTCTATTTGATGAAGACGCGTATGGATCCGGCTGATACGAGCACCTGGACACCCGCGGATGCCTATACCTACTGGCAGACTTGGACAGATTTCTTCGGGAACAAATATGGGCGAGCCTTTTTCACACAGGGCGTATACAAAACGGTTTACAAACGGAATTATTACACCCGCGAGACTTCTCCTATATCTGGCGATATTGTTCTTGGAACGAATACATTCCTTCGCGATTTCATCGTGCCGGCAGGCCAGAATTTCAACGACAAAGCAAACTGGCAGTGGAATGGAGGCTTCGCCCAAATCGGAACGCCGGTCGAGACGGAATACGAAGTCAAAATCGCCGTCATCAACAGCGCCACTCCGCCCCAGGTCGAAGGAAACAGATCCGGTTTGTGCGATGTTCGCGGGCCGCTTTTGTTCAGTTCGGATACGGGCGCGTTCAATCCTGCTCCGGCCGACGAAGAAGGAAAATATACTGATGAAAATGTATATTTCTTCGAGGTGGAGAACTTTCCCAGATTCGATACCAACGAGGTCAATACGTGGTCCGGGGATGACATCGATGGTGACGGTCGGCGCGGGCAGTTCGTCTCGACCGTCAAAAAGTCTACGATGCAGTATTACTGGAAAGTGATCAAGGTCAAAGACGGCAATGGCGGGGCGGTCAACACCACCATTCTCGATCAGACCCTTACCGCTCCGGGCAGCTATCGGTTCTCCGCAGTACTCCCCGCTGGTGAGTATTGGGTTGGTGTCAAGACGGTATTCCATTATTACGATTACGATCTTTTGTTGCCGGGCTCTTTGGCTAACGACAAGGAATCGGTCCTCGTCGGGCCAAGAACCGCGGTTGGCGATACTCACTACCCCAACGGAGAAATCATCGCTGACAACAGCGGTTATTCATGGGTTTCGATCAACATCAAGGGGTGGAATCCGCCGCCTGAGGGCGACAGCGTCATCATGAGCGGGAAGTTCTCCCCGGCTACAGGGTTTACGTACAAACCGGACAACACCGACTCGTTCGGTGCGCTTGGCTACCCTAAATACGTCATTCCGGACCAAGCGGTTCAGGATTGGAGTTTCAAGTTGCGGGATAACCTTGAGAACAGGACAAACCATCCAACCGAAGGCCGCCTGACGATCATGAACGAAGCGAAGCCACCGATTCCGGCGGGGATCGTGAAAATTGTTCCGGACACCAACGTCTGGACCGACCCTTCGCCGCAGTATTCCTGGGAATCGCTGCTGAAGCGTGGCGATGATACGATCATCGAAGTCCCTCCGTTAACCACCAGCGGCCCCGAACTGTCCGCAGCCGAAACGAAGCGACTCTTCCCGGCGCCTTCACAGCCGAAGGCATATACTCTCAAGGCCACTGCGCGCCGTGTAGGAACGGTGCAGGCTTACTTCCCGACACCCATCATCTATCCGGACGGCAACATCGGCACCGACTGGGGTGAGCCGACCGACGTTCCGATCATCGTTCAGATGTCAGCCATGTGCGAAGTCATCGTGAAAGATTTGACCGGACCTCAAATTTCATACCCGAACCCGCTTGATGTTGGAACGGCGTCTGGCGTGTTCGTGAATCGTGAATTTCTGTATGGAACGACCGGCGAAACGATTGCGAGCCCGACCAGCCCGCCGGTCGTCACCCCGCAGAACCTCATCTTCGTCGTGGCTGACAACAATCCCATGGGGAATGACCCCACGACGTTGGCATATTCCGATCCGTATCATAACGACCCCACGACGAACGATCTGAGTGTCAACCATACGTATAGCGCACGATATGCCGAATTATACTATCCGACCGTTCCGGAAAGATCGGAGATCACTCCGGCGACCTATTACCGATCGAACAGCACTCAGAATGACAATACCAATTCGGAGTATAAGCTTCAGCAGAAAGATCTCGTCGAGTCGGACTTCGAAACCGGTGATCTGGACTGGCTGCCCAAGGAAAAATACAATAAGGCATTCTCCTACCGGATGTACAAGATTCCGCTTGCCGACCTCGCTCATTTCTCCGATCAGGGCGCCCCGTTGAAACTCGATCTCGCGAACAGCGTGAGCACCTACAAGAATCCGATATTCGGTCTCGTCGTCAAAGATGCTTCCGAGATCGGCCCGAGTTCGTCGAATGAAGCGGATTACATCGGCCGTGGAGAAATCGTCATTCGTGACAACGATCGCCCGACCGCCTTCATCCAGGCGCAGGAACTCAAACATGAGGGGGTGGTTCACCTCATTCCCTCGAATCTCTCTACCACTCTCCTCGGACAATGGCTGCGGCTTGCTCATCCTCCAACTTCCGAATCCGAGATGAACGGCGCTCAGGCCTGGACGGGAACCAATATCGGCGGAATTGATGACGGCCTAAAAGTCGATCCCGCGCGGCCCGTCTCGGCGGTACTCACGACCCCTGCCGCCGAATTCGAAGTCGATGTACCGGCGTTCTTCCATCCGATTCATTTCGACAATATGGGGGAAACCGTCATCAACAAGTTCTCACTGTTCGATCTCGACGGAACGACGGTTCTCGACAACCGGCCGACCGGTGAAGATATTCGATATCTTTTCCGGCAACCTTCGACGGCCACGGCGAAATACACCGTCAACCTGGAGGTCAGCGATAACGCCCGCGGCTGGCCATCCAATCCACGTGATCCGTTCAATACGGCTGATTTGGACAATACGACGAAAAACACGCGCAGTCTGACGTTGCAGCTCGATGTATACGCTTCAAGGCTCGATATTCGCGTGATCGATCGTTCCAATCAGGGAAAATGACGGATGGACAACGTTCGATTCCGAGGCGGAAAAACCGGCGTGACCCTCGTAGAGATCGTCTGTGCATTTCTGATCTTCACGATCGCCACGCTGGCCGCCTCGGGATTGCTCAGCTTCGGGCATCGCGGAACGCAGAAGGATTTCCGGATGGTGGGCGCCATCGATATTCTTGCGGATCGCATGAACCGGCTATCGCTGATACCGTATGCGAGCTTGACGACGAGCATTACCACCGAACCGACGACGTTTTCCAACGACGGAGCCGTGAATGTCAATCTCTGGAGCGTTCCCTACGGCCTGGCGAGCTATACCCGCGCAGGGAACTTCAACGTGGATTTCGTTTTGAGCCATCAGCCGGTCACATTCGGCGTGCAACCCTTCAACATCATGTCCTCGGCCGGATATGCTTCGAGTACTCCCACGACCTTTGCCTTCGACACATACCAGCCCTCCTATCAGGTGTATGATGGAGCGAATGCGACGCGTCCCTATCAGGTGATCAAGTATATCGTGACGGTCAAATGGACCGAACCGAATGGGAAGCCCCGATCGGTGCAGGCGGTCAGTTTCGTTGCGAATCTTCAGGGGGCCTTCTGATGACACGTTCGAGGCGAATGTTGCCGGCGAGGGGTGGCATGGCGATCGTGATCGTTCTGGTATTCTCGCTGACGCTGTTGGTTCTTGGAAGCGCGTATATCAAAACCTTCACGACCACCAAACCCGTCAATCCGAAGATGCTCGAGCGGCTGCAAGCGGATTTTTTCGCGCAGGGGATCGCTCAGATCGCGATGCTCAAATTCAAACGTTTCCCCGCCGACTTTTATCATGCCTACATCCATGCCCAGGCCGGCCTGACGAATATCACGCCAACGCCGCTGGCGCGGTTTCACGGCGGAAACAACACCCCTCTGCAGGATTATCGACCCGGAGGAGTCAGCATCGGCGCCCCGGTCCCTGTCGCTACTTATTCGACTATATATAATATGATTTCATATAAGGGTTATAACCGAGACGCTCTGGAAGTGCGCGTGTCGGTCACGGTCGGGACGGTTCAGCAAAATTATGTCATGACGGTCGATGCCAGCCGTACGAGATTGTTGTGACGACAGGGATGGACGAGTCATGGAACGGGTGAAAGCGCGCATCGGGTTCACGCTGGCGGAAGTTCTCATCGCATGCGGCGTGATGAGCCTCCTGTTGCTGGCGTTGTTCGGGGTGTTCAGAAGCGGTTCCAGCGGCTTCAGTGTCGGCCAGTGGCAGATTCAAACGCAGAAAAAAGCCCAGTTGTTCCTGGTTCAGCTGCGAGAAATGCTCGAAAAGGCCAACAATGCAGAAGCATATTTTTCCGGAATGACGCCAACCATTACCACATTGCCGATAAACGTGAAAACGGAATTTCATAATGCCGTAACGCCCCTGACGGAATCGACGGGACTTCTGTATTTTTCCGTCACGACCGCATACAGTGCGAGCAATGATTTGATCGGAGCGCCGGAAAACCGTGGCACGTGGTCGGGCGTCTCCCTCGCGGCAACGAATGACAGCGAGGGGATCGGATACAAGCTGATACTGACACGCTCAGGTACCGCGGCCGATCATATTCGATGCGGGCCGCCCTACTCGGAAGCCCTTGCCGGAGCGAATTTCGATGCGGAAGCGGCTTCGCGCCGCGTTGTGATCGAGCTTGGAAATGTCCAGAGCATCGGATTCAGCGATGCCGAGCAGGGAACGGTCGAAATCACGATCGTTCTGAGTAGGAACTTCGGCGGAAACAGAACCGCCGTCGTCAGGGAGTCTGTTCGGGCAAAGCTGCTCAACGGCGACATGGAGTTGACCAACAGTTCGTTTTGACCTTTTTCGGCTTTGACGGAAACCGTTGGAAGTTCCTTGCATCCACCTTGTGCGCATGGCTACCCCGCGAGTGCTGCGTTCCGTTCTGTTGAACGGCGAAAGCGTGTGGTAATATATGGCAGTTTTCATTCACCCTGCGCCGGGAGGAATCATGCACAAGTCCATCAACAAAGAAGCGATCGAAGCGATCATCCGGACGGAGCACCATGATCCGTTTCAGATCCTCGGTCTGCACATCGTCGAGGAAAAGGGAAAAAAGGCGGTCGTGGTTCGGGCTTTTCTCCCCGATGCGGTCAAGGCATGCGTCATCGATGCGCGGCATGGCGACCAGTTCCCGATGGAGAAACTCCATGACAAGGGCTTTTTCGAGGCGGTGATCCCCGCCCGGCAGGACGTCTTCCCATACCGGCTGGCGACAGAGTATGCCAACGGAGCGACGAGCGAATTCCACGATTCCTACGCGTTCCTTCCAACACTTGGCGAGATGGATTTGTATCTGTACAACGAGGGCAACCACCACTCGGTGTACGAAAAACTCGGCGCGCACGAGTGCGTGATGAAATACCACGACCAGATGATCGGCGGCGTCGGATTCGCCGTGTGGGCGCCGAATGCACGCCGCGTCAGCGTCATCGGCGATTTCAACCACTGGGATGGCCGGAGGCACCTGATGCGCTCGCTCGGCAGTTCGGGCATCTGGGAGATCTTCATCCCAGGCCTCCAGGCCGGGCAGAACTACAAATTCGAGATCAAAACCAAGCACGGAAGCATGGTCGAGAAGGCCGATCCCTACGCCTTTTACGCGGAAGTGCGGCCGAAGACGGCGAGTAAAATATATAATATCAATGGTTATGAATGGAATGACCACGATTGGATGACCCGCCGGCCGGGCCGCAACTGGCGCAAGGAGGCGGTTTCCGTTTACGAGGTGCACCTGGGCTCGTTCATGCGTGTCTGCGAAGAGGGCAACCGCTTCCTGAACTACCGCGAACTGGCGCACAAACTGGCCGACTACGTGAAACGGACCGGCTACACGCACGTCGAGCTGCTTCCCGTGACCGAACATCCGCTCGACATTTCGTGGGGCTACCAAGTGACCGGCTTTTTCGCCCCGACCAGCCGGTTCGGCAGCCCGAAGGATTTCATGTATTTCGTTGACTATTTACACCAGCAGGGGATCGGCATCATCCTCGACTGGGTGCCGGCGCACTTCCCGAAGGATTGGCACGGCCTCGCGCAGTTCGACGGCACGGCGCTGTATGAACACGAAGACCCCCGCCAGGGCGAGCACAAGGACTGGTCGACGCTGATCTTCAACTTCGGCCGCAGCGAGGTCAAGAATTTCCTGATCAGCAGCGCCCTGTTCTGGCTCGACAAGTATCATATCGATGGCCTGCGGGTCGACGCCGTCGCTTCAATGCTGTATCTCGACTACTCCCGCAAGGCCGGCGAGTGGGTGCCGAACAAATACGGCGGCCGCGAGAATCTCGAGGCGATCGAGTTCTTGAAATACCTGAACAGCATCACCTACCAGCAGTTCCCCGGCATCATGATGATCGCCGAGGAGTCGACGGCGTTCGCCGGCGTCAGCAAGCCGTGCGACCAGGGCGGCCTGGGCTTCGGCTTCAAGTGGAACATGGGCTGGATGCACGACACGCTGACATATTACTCCAAGGACCCGATCTACCGGCGGTATCACCACAACAACCTCACCTTCCCGCTGATCTACGCGTTCCACGAGAACTTCATCTCGGTGCTGTCACACGACGAGGTCGTCCACGGGAAGGGCTCGCTGATCGGGAAGATGCCCGGCGATTTCTGGCAGAAATTCGCAAACCTGCGTTTGTTGCTGGCCTTCATGTGGACGATGCCGGGCAAGAAGCTCCTGTTCATGGGCTGCGACATCGGCCAGTGGAACGAGTGGAACTGCAACCAGAGTCTCGACTGGCATCTGCTGGGTTTCGAATCGCACGCCGGCCTGAACCGGCTGATGGCGCATCTCAATCACCTGTACCGGTCCGAACCTGCCCTGCACCAGAACGATTGCGAGGACAGGGGATTCGAGTGGATCGACTTCCAGGATGCCGATTCCAGCGTCATCAGCTGGGTCCGGAAGGGCGACAACCCCGACGAGTTGATCGTGATGGCGGCGAACATGACGCCGGTGCCGCGTATGAACTACCGCATCGGGCTTCCCGTCGGCGGGTATTACCGTGAAGTGCTGAACACCGACTCGGCGATGTATTTCGGGTCGAATATCGGCAATTTCGGCGGCTTCTGGGCCGAGCCTCACGGCTGGCAGGGCAAACCGTTCGGCGGCAACATCAACATCCCGCCGCTGTCGCTCGTCGGGTTCAAGCTGCAGCGCTGATCCGGCCATGAGACAGATCTGCGTCATCGGGCTCGGGTACATCGGTCTGCCCACGAGCAGTATTCTCGCCGCCAAAGGATTTTCGGTTCTCGGCGTCGACGTGAATCCGTCCGTTGTCGAGACGATCAACGGCGGCCGCATCCACATCACCGAGCCAGACCTGGACGCCTTCGTCAAGGCCGCGGTCGGCTCGGGAAAACTGCGCGCGGCGATCGCGCCCGAGCCGTCCGACGTCTTCATCATCGCCGTTCCAACGCCGTTCAAAGCCGGCCACAAGCCCGACATGTCGTATGTCGAGGCGGCGACCCGTTCGATCCTGCCGGTGGTGCAGCCGGGCAATCTGGTCATTCTCGAGTCGACCTCTCCGCCGCGCACCTGTGAGGACATCATCGCGCCGATTCTTGCCGAATCGAAGCTGAAGGTCGGCACCGACGTGTTCGTCGCGCATTGTCCCGAACGCGTCTTACCGGGCCAGATCATGCGCGAGGTCGTCGAGAATGATCGCGTGATCGGCGGAATCAATCCCGCTTCTGCCGCGAAAGCGAAAGAATTGTACTCGGCGTTCGTGAAGGGTGAGATCTTCCTGACCGACGCGACGACGGCCGAGATGGTGAAACTTGTCGAGAACTCGTTCAGGGATGTGAACATCGCGTTCGCCAACGAACTGTCGATGATCTGCGACCGGCTCGATCTCAACGTCTGGGAGTTGATCCGCCTCGCGAACCGGCACCCGCGCGTCAACATCCTGCGGCCCGGCTGCGGTGTTGGCGGCCATTGTATCGCGGTCGATCCCTGGTTCATCGTCGATGCCTGCCCGCAGGAGGCCCGACTCATACGCACCGCGCGCGAGGTCAACGATGCCAAACCACATCACGTGACGTCGCGCATCCGCGAGGCAGCGAAGCGGTTCAGGAAGCCGGTGATCGGCCTGCTCGGTCTTTCGTACAAGCAGGACATCGACGATTTGCGAGAATCGCCCGCCATCGAGATCGCCCGCGAGTTCAGGAGCGATCCGGGCGTCGAGCTGATGGTCTGCGAACCGTTCGTGCGATCGCATGCCGAGTTCTCGCTGGCGCCGCTCGACGAGGTGATGTGCCGCGCC
Organism: Candidatus Ozemibacteraceae bacterium; assembly: GCA_017998915.1. GTDB lineage: Bacteria > Muiribacteriota > Ozemobacteria > Ozemobacterales > Ozemobacteraceae > MWAR01. Next base: position 567 of record JAGOCE010000135.1, on the reverse strand, counting down.
GATATCGTCGTGCTGCTGGTTCCGCATACCGTGTTCCGCAACATCGACCGCGAGCTGCTCAAGCCCAAGGTCGTCATCGACACATGCGGCGTCTGGTGACCGTTCCGTCCGCCGGCCCGCGGGAGACACCCCAGCTATGAAGCTGTTACTCATCGATCCGCCGTTCAAGAGCTTCACCGGTATCTTCGGTTTCTACTTTCCCCTTGGTCTTGCCTATCTGGCAGGCGCCGCGAGAAACGCCGGCTTCGACTGCTCGATCCTCGACATGGACGCGGCCGAGCCCAAGACCGGCACGCTCGATTTCGCGCACGAATACGAGCGCTACGCCTCATACATCGAAGCGCTGAACGATCCGCGCCACCCGACCTGGGACTTGCTGCGGAAGCTCGTTCTCGACCAGCGGCCCGACATCATCGGCGTTACCGCGATGACGACCAAGTTTGGCACGACGATGCAGACGATCCGCTTTTGCCGGGAAGTCCTGCCGCGCGTTCCCATCATCGTCGGCGGCCCGCATGCCTCGACGATGCCCGACCTCACGATGAGCATGCCGGAAGTCGATTACGG
>JAGOCE010000134.1 GCA_017998915.1 Candidatus Ozemibacteraceae bacterium | reverse complement strand
ATTTTATAGGATATATACTAGGCCGGCCCCGGGATCGTCTCCCGGGGCCGTGAGTGCCGCCCGGAATTCGTCAGGAACCCTTGATATGGGTGAGGGCCCGTTCGGCCTCCTCGCGACTCTCGTAAATGTAGGGTGAAACGCCCCGTTCGCTCAGCGCCTCGCCGAGCTTTACCCGGAGGAACGCGCTGGTGGTGTAACGGGTGACGCCGCTGTAATACGTCTTGACGAGCCGCTCCACCATGGTCGTGTAGTCGTCGACGAGATCGGGGGAGATCGTGAAATGGTCGTAGTTCACGATCGCGCCGACACGCCGGCCCAGCGGCTTGATGAGCGCAGCCACGGCCTCTTCGATCTGGCGGATCTGGCTTTCGGTCTTGATGTTGAAGCCCTCGAAGTTCACGAACAGCACGCCCTGCTGGATGTTCAGCGTCAGGCGGGCCGAGAGCGGCACGGTGAGCAGCGCGTCGCGAAGACCCATCGGGCCCTCCTGGAAGATGCGGGGGTCCATCAGCTTCGGCGGGCTCTTGATGACCGGCTGGAACTCCATTTGGGCGAGGATGTCGCGTTCGAGGTCGATGCCCGGTGCGATCTCGACCAGCTCCATGCCTTCAGGGGTGAGGCGGAACACGGCGCGCTCGGTGATGTAGAGCACCGGCTGCTGGCGCAGAACGGCGTGTTTCCCGCTGAATGTGACGTGCTCGACGTGCTGGATGAACTTCTTCGCCTTCCCCTCGCTCTTCACGCTCAGCCTTCCGTCGCTGATCCCGAGCTCGAGTTTGCCCGCGGTGAAGGTGCCGACGAAGACGACCTTCTTCGCATTCTGGCTGATATTGATGAAGCCGCCGGCGCCGGCCAGCCGCGGGCCGAACTTGCTGACGTTCAGGTTGCCCTCGCGGTCGGTTTGGGCCAGGCCCAGGAACGCGACGTCGAGGCCGCCCCCGTCGTAAAAGTCGAACTGGTATGGCTGGTCGATGATCGCCTGCGTGTTCGTGCCGGCCCCAAAATCGAGGCCCGAGGCGGGAACACCACCGACGACGCCGGGCTCGGCCGTCATGGTCAAAAACTCGACGATCTTCTCCTCGTTCGCGACGGCGGCCACGCCTTCCGGCATGCCGATACCGAGGTTGACGACGCTGTTGGGCTCGAGTTCGAACGCGGCGCGCCGGGCGATGATCTTCCGGTCGCAGAGCGGCATCGGCGGCAATGAGCCCATCGGAACACGCAGTTCCCCGGAGTAGGCCGGGTTGTACGGCGTGGCGAACGTCTGAGCGTGGTTCTCCGGCCGGCCGATCACGATGCAGTCGACGAGAATGCCGGGAATCTTCACCTGGCGCGGATTGAGCGTGCCACTGTCGGCGATCCGCTCCACCTGCACGATGACGAAGCCGCCCGAGTTCTTCGCCGCCATCGCGATGGAAAGCGCCTCGAGCGTCAGGGCTTCCCGCTCCATCGTGACGTTGCCCTCGGGATCGGCTGTCGTGCCGCGCAACAGGGCGACATTGACCGGAAACGTGCGGTATGCGAGATACTCGCGGTCGTCGAACGTCATCACCTCGACCAGCTCTTCTTTCGTGCAGGCGTTGATCCTGCCGCCGCCGAGCCGTGGGTCGACGAACGTGCCGAGCCCGACGGAGGTGATGGTTCGCGGCTTGTGGGCCGCGATGTCGCGATACATGTGGGAAATGACGCCCTGGGGCAGGTTGTATGCCTCGATCTTGTTCTCGAGCGCCAGTTTCTGGAGTTTCGGCACGAGGCCCCAGTGGCCCCCGACGACGCGCTTCACCAGGCCCTCGTGGCCGAGATGGTTCAGGCCGCGCTCGGCGCCGTCGCCTTGGCCGGCGGCATACATCAGGGTGAGACTGCGGGGCGTCGCCGTGTCGCGGAATCGCGCCTCGAGCGCGATAGCCAGTTCCTCGGGAAAGCCGATGCCCACGAAACCGCCGGTGACGAGCGTGTCGCCGTCGCGGATGATCGAGACGGCCTCGGCTGCCGACACGATCTTGCTGCGCGGAACGCTCGTGCCCGTCGGGGCCTGCAGGGCCGGAAAAATGGGATGGGGGTCTTTCTGTGTGCTCTCACTCATCATTCGTTTCCTGTGTTCGTGAAGTATCGCGCTCTCAGGAGCGCCGGTAGCCGTAGGTGAGTGGGCCGGATCTATGCCCGGCCGGTCGGACGTGCGAATGCCAGGACGTGACCGTCCGGGTCGAGGCTGTAGGCGGCCGTATGCCCCCAGTCGCGCGGGGCAGGCGGGCTGAGCTCGACGGCACCCGCACCGATGGCGCGCTGATGGGAGCCGGCGGGATCGTCGACCAGCAGATACAGCTCGGCCCGCGGGGCGCCAGCCGCCCAGGAGGGATCGGCGAGGGCGGGACCGAGCAGCTTCTTTATCCCGCGCTCGGGCATCAGACCGAGGACAGCGCCGCCGCGAAGCTCGAACTCGGTCATGCCCGGAACGTCCAGCCGCGGCTCGAGGCCGAGGGCGGCGCGATAGAACGCTGCGGCCCTCTTCTGGTCGGCGACATAGAGAATGAAATGGGCTGTCCGGATCATGTCCTGCTCCTCTCGCTGTTTCGGTCCCTCTGCGAAGATCATATCACACCCCGCTCGCACTTCGTCACCCTCACCCGCCTCGAGGGGAACGGATGAACGTTGTTTCCCTGAGGCCGGCATGATAGCCTGAGCTGGTACTGTACCTGACCTGAGCTCAACCGGGAGCACCGGAGGGAGAGAGGCGCCTTGACGGAATATGATAAGCGGCACGACGGATCGATCGGGGTTTTCGACGGCGTCGACGTTGGCAACGACGTCATTTGCAAGGTTCTGATGCAAGGCCGGGCTGCGATATGATGGCGTTCGTCCGGCGCTGGTGGCAGTTCCTTCGAGAGCGGCACGACCCGTTCGGCATCACGCTCACCGTTGCGGCGTTCTACGGCGCGAACGTGCTGATGGGCCGGCCCTCGGATCCAGGCTTTGCCTGGGATCCCGTGCGGCTTGCCGCGGGATTCGCGGTCGTCTGGCTGGTGTTTCTCCATATGCGGCTGTTCGACGAGGTGAAGGATTACGCCGTCGACCGCGAGCACAACCCAGAACGGCCCCTCGCCCGCGGTCTGATCGGGCTTGGGGAGTTCGGCACGGTGACCCTTCTGGTGATTCTCGCAGAGCTTTCTATAGCGTCAAATATGGGGTGGGCTTCGTTCACGACGATGGTCATGACACTGTGCTTCACCCTGATGATGCGCATGGAGTTCTTCGTCGGCGACTGGATGCGGCCGAAACTCGAGATCTACGCGATCACGCACACGTTCTCGGCGACCATGCTCGGCTTTCTCTCGTTCTCGATGGCGACCGGCCGCCCGCTCGTGGCGTGCGGCGAGGGCTTCGCCCTTTTCGCCCTCGGCAACTGGTTCGTATTCAACGTGTTCGAGTTCGGCCGAAAAACGTTCGGCAGGGAAGAGGAACGCGACGGCGTCGATTCCTACTCGCTGCGTCTGAAACCGACCGGGGCCGTCGCTCTGCTTGTCGTGAACATGCTGGTCGGGTATGGCCTGCTTCTCGGAGCTTCGTCGCTGATCTTCCAGGCTTGGCCCAAAATGCTGCTCGGCGGCGCCGGGGCGCTCGTCCTTCTCGTCATCCTCGCCGGCGCCAAATACGCGGCGTCGCCGACGACGGCCGGGGCGAAACTATACCGTGGCGTCGTGACTCTCTACCTGCTCGGTTACCACATCGCCATTCTCACGGGGGTCATTCGCGCTTGGGCGCCCCCCGGCCCCTGCGGCATGTGAGCCAGGGAGGCCAACCCGCATGAATGCCTGGTATGCGACGCTGAAACGGCCTCCGCTCACCCCGCCGAACTGGGTGTTCGGCCCCGTCTGGACCGTTCTGTATCTGATGATCGCCGCATCGCTGTTCCTGTTCTATCGCAACGAAAAGGAGCCGGTGCCGATGCGGATCAACGCATTGATAGGCACCCATATCGCATCGAACCTCGCCTGGACGCCGCTTTTTTTCGGCCGACAGAATCCCGCGGCGGCCCTGGCTGATATTCTGCTTCTCGTTGCCACACTGGGTGCCTTGATCCTCCATTTCCGGCGAAAACACCCGGTCTCGGCGCTCCTGCTGATTCCCTACCTGGTCTGGGTGACGTTCGCGACCTACCTCAACACCGGTTTCTACCTGCTCAACAAATAAGGAGACTGTGCGATGACACACCGTATCATCACCCCGAACTCGATGACGCCGGCCGAGGCCGCCCCCATCACCGGCGGAAAAGGCGCGAACCTGCTGCGCCTCGTCGCGGCGGGGGCCGAGGTGCCGCCCTTCGTCATCGTTTCGAGCACCTGCTTCGATATCTTCATCCGGGAATTCCGGGCCGAGTTCGACGAGACCGTTCGACGGCTCGACGGGTCGAGCCCGCTGAAGGTCGCGGAAACATCGAAGGCTGTTCGCGACTGCATCGTCGCCCATCCGCTTCCACAGCCGATCGCCGACGAAATGTATGCGGCCCTCCGCGCCCAGATCGGAACCGACGCGTTCGTCGCCGTCAGGTCCAGCGCCCTTGGCGAGGATTCCAAGGAGTTCTCCTATGCAGGAATGCTCGACACCTACCTGTACTGCCGCACCGAGAGCGAAATCGCCCTTGCGGTCGTCAACTGCTGGGCCTCGATGTATTCCGACCGGGCCGTCTCCTACCGGTTCATGCGCGGCATTTCCCAGAGCGGCATCTCGATGGCCGTCGTCGTCCAGGAGATGGCTGACGGTATCGCGTCCGGCGTGACGTTCACCGTCAACCCGCAGACGAAATACGCGGATGAGATCCTCATCAACGCCGTCTGGGGCCTGGGCGAGGGGCTCGTGTCGGGCGGCGTCGACGCCGACCGGTTCGTGGTGCTGAAGAAGGACGATTTCCCGATCGACCAGGCCGAGATCGCGCACAAGGAAGAGCGGGTCGTCTTCGACCGAGCGCAAGGCTACGGCACGATCGAGGAGAAAATACCCGCCGAAGAGGCGGCGAAGCCCTGTCTCACCGACCTGCAGATCAAGTCCGTGGCCGCCGTCTGCACGCGCATCGAGCGGGAATACGGCGGTGTGCCGCAGGACATCGAGTGGACCGTCGGCCGTGAAGGCCGCGTCAAGATCCTCCAGGCCCGGCCGATCACGACCGTCGACAAGCCGTGGCCCTCGGAACGACCCTACGTGACGCTGTGGGACAACTCGAACATCGTCGAAAGCTACTCCGGCGTCACGACGCCCCTGACGTTCTCGTTCGCCCTCAACGCGTATCATAACGTCTACGTCCAGTTCTGCCAGGTCCTCGGGGTACCCGAGGAGATCATCAAAAAATACGATTTCAACTTCGGCAACATGCTGGGGTTGTTAAATGGCAGGATATATTACAACCTGAAGAACTGGTATCGCCTCGTCTCGGTGCTGCCGGGCTACTCGTTCAACTCCCGGTTCATGGAAGGCATGATGGGAGTCAAGGCAACGTTCGACTTCTCGACCGAGACCCACGAGGAGCGGAAACAGGCGAGCTTCTTCCGCCGATGGCTCATCGAGCTCCCTCGCATGGGGTGGGTTGGCGTGAACCTGGCCTGGAAATTCTGGACGATCGACGCCGAAGTGAAGAAATTCATGGATATATACACAAAGATGTATAATAAATACAAGGATTTCGACTTCGACAACCAGCCCGCGCATCGGCTCGTCGACATCTACAACGAACTCGTCACCACCGTGCTGGGGAACTGGAAAGCCCCGATCATCAACGATTTCATGGCGATGATCTTCTACGGTGTCCTCAAGTCGTTGATCGGCGCGTGGCTGCCGAACGCCGAGCACTCGCTGCAGAACGATCTCGTCGCGGGACAGGGAAACGTCGAGAGCACTCTTCCGATGCGGGCCATGCAGAAGATGGCCCGGTTCATCAAGGCGCACGCGAACCTCGCGGGCCTGTTCCAGACGCTCGATGCGGCGACCCTGAAGAGCAGGTTCATCGCCGGGCCGGCCTCGGAGCCGGGCGCGCCGGCGGAGGAGCGCGAACTCGCGACGCAGATCGGGGCGTATCTCGACGAGTTCGGCTTCCGCACCATGAACGAGCTGAAGCTCGAGGAGCCGTCGCTGAACGAGAAGCCCGAGTTCCTGTTCAGCATGCTGAAAAACTACTCGGCGGGCGCGCTTCCGCCTGAGGAGGACACGGGCATGCAGGAGGCGAAGAAGCGCGAGGCCGCCGAAAAGCGTGTCGAGGAGGCTCTGCGCGACCAGACGATCTGGGGCTTCATTCCCAAGCTGCCGATCATGAAGTTCGTCACCGAGTATGCCAAGAAGGCCGTCGCGGTGCGGGAATACCAGCGGTTCGCCCGCACGAAGATGTACGGCCTGGCGCGGCGCATCTACATCGGCATCGGCCGGCGGCTCGCCGAGCGCGGCGTGATCGACCACCACGAAGACGTGTTCTACCTGCACAAGGACGAGATCATGTCTTTCGTCGTCGGAACGGCCGCCAGCCAGAAACTGCGCGAGCTCGCCGCGATCCGGAAGGCCGAGTTCGAGGCCTACCGGCGGATGGACGAGTTGCCCGACCGCATCGAGACGAAGGGCATCGTCTACACGAACGATCTGACCAGGAGCGTCCTCAAGATCCAGCAGAGCGATGACCCGAACGTCCTGCAGGGCATCGGTGGCTGTTCCGGCGTCGTCCGGAAGCGGGTGAAGGTCATTCTGAACCCCAGCGACGACATGAACCTGAACGGCGAGATTCTCGTCGCAGCCCGCACCGACCCGGGATGGGTGCCGCTGTTCGCGACGGCCGCCGGCCTGCTGATCGAGCGGGGAAGCATGCTTTCTCACTCGGTCATCGTCGCCCGCGAACTCGGCCTGCCGGCGATCGTCGGTATAACGGGCATTACAAAACGCGTGAAGACGGGTGATCTGGTCGAAATGGATGGCACGACAGGCATCGTGCGGATCATCGAGCGCACCGGAGAGGCTGAGGCATGAGCGAGGAAGGCGGGCTGAGGGCGTCACCGTTCTTTGCGGCCTGCGCCAGGCTGCTGGTGCGGCATCGCACGGTCCTGTTCATCCTGACCATCCTGGGCGTGCTCGCCGGACTGCCGTTCGCGACGCAGATCCGGATCGACAACAGCCTCGAGATGTGGTTCCTCGAGGACGACCAGACCCTCGTCGAATATCGCGAATTCAAGGACAAATACGGGAACGACGAGGTCATCCTCGCGCTCGTCGATTGTGGTGGTCCGGGCAAAATCTTCGATCCGCAGAAGCTCCAGGAACTGTGGAAGGCCTCGAAGGCGATCGAAGCCGACGAGACGAACTTCCGGCGCGTTCTGAGCATCGGGGTGGCGCCGTATATCGGTCTCCAGGGCAGCGACACGCTGATCGTCGAGGACCTGATCACCGCCGATGTCACCTCGGCTGCCGATGCCGAGGCGATCCGCGAGAAGTTCCTGAGCGACCCCCTGAAGAAGAAGCTGCTCGCCGACATGTCGCAGCGGTACGCCGTGCTGCTGATCGAACCCGTGGCGACGAAGGAAATGGACGTGCGTCGCCCCCTGATGATCGCGGCTGTGCGCGAAAAACTCCAGGGGTTCTCCTACAAGCTGGCCGGAATGGGCGTGATGTACGACGAACTGAACCGGCTCAGTATCCGGGACGGTATCGTATTTTCACTGATATCGAATGTCGTCATCTCGCTGGTCATCTTCCTCCTGTACCGATCGAAGCCGTTCCTGGGCATCGTCGTTCTCGTGATGATGCTTGGGGGCGGGTGGTTCATCGGCTTCTACGGCATCTTCCGGCAGAACTTCAACATGGTCACGATCGTATTGCCGACCTTGATGATGATCCTGTCGATCTCGGACGTCGCGTATGTCTACAACAACTACGTGTTCAACCGGGCGAAGGTCGAGGAGGACCGGGAAAAGGGCCTCGAGTTGGTGTTCGGCGAGTGCCTCTCTCCCTGCCTCTTCACCTCGATCACCAACGCGTTCGGCTTCTGGTCGATCATGACCAGCCCGATGGCCGTCCTGAAAGGCTTCGGCTTCTTTGCCGGAATGGCCTGTATGGCCGAATACGTGCTGTCGATGGTCGCCGCGGCGTTCGTGCTCGGTCTGCTGAAACCCGGGACGGAACTGGAACTGCGGCGCCCCTTCTCGGGTGTCGTCGATTCGTGGGTCAGGCTGATGCCCAAACATTACAAGCTGGTGATGGGACTTCTCGCCGTTGCGACGGTGTTCGGCGTCGCCGGCATCTCGCAGCTGCAGGTGGATACCTACTCGATGGGCTTCCTGCACCCGACGAACCCGGTTCGCGTCGACAGCGACGCCGTCGAGCGCGACTACGGCAACTATCTGCCGCTCGAAATCCGGCTGATGACAGGCAAACCCGACGGCATCAAGGATCCGGAGTTCCTTGCCCGGCTTCAGAAGGCGCATGACGAGCTCGAGGCCGTTCCCCAGGTCCAGCGGGCGGCGTCGATTCTCGACGTGTTGTGCAAGCTCAACCAAGTGATGTCCGACGGCGCGACCGCTTCCTACCGGCCGCCCGGCTCGTTCAACGCGGCGAGCCAACTGCTGATGCTGTATGAGTCCGATCCCGACAACGATCTCGAACACATGACCGACATGCCGAATTACAGCGAGGCGAGGCTCACCGTGCGCCTGCCGATGGTGAGCGCGGCCGTCCTGCGCGAGTTCGAGCGGAAGGCCGGGGAACTGCTCGCGAAGATCTTCGACGGAACGGGCGTGACGGTCCGGTTCGGCGGCTACGTTCCCCTGTATGCGCGTATCATCAACTATATCACGACCAGCCAGGTCACGAGCTTCGGGACGGCGCTGTTTTTCATCTTCCTCGCGATGGCCCTGCTGCTGAGGCGCCTCGACGCGATCTGGCTCGGCATCATCCCCAACGTGTTTCCCATCATCATGACGATGGGCATGATGGGGTGGCTCGGCATCCGTCTCGACATCGCGAGCGTCACGATCGCCTCGATCGCGCTCGGCATCGCCGTCGACGACACGATCCACGAACTGTTCCTGTTCTACGAGCCGTCGCGTCGCAATCTCGATCCCGTCGAGTCGATCAGCGAATCTCTCATCGAGGCCGGGCCGGCTGTTATAGCTACTTCTATTATATACGCCCTCGGCTTCTCCGCCCTCGTCTTCGCCAGCATCAAGTCCGTCATCCTGTTCGGCGGCCTGCTCGCCCTGACGATCGTCTTCGGCATGCTCTGCGAGATCACCATCATGCCCGCCCTCATCTGTATGTTCCGCTCCCACCTCGACCGCGGCCGCCAGAAAGAGTAGAGAAACGAATCCTCAGATGACGCAGATGGAAAACGCAGATGTCGGGGCGGGTTTCATCCCCGCCCTGGCGCCAAGCCCCTGTTTCGCAGAACTCGATATGAAAGGAAATCAACGATATGGGTAACAAACCGGCTGTTGTATATAGTAACGTATGGGAAGATTCCGAGCTGAACCGGCAGGCGCTGCAGGTGAAGCCGGGCCATTCGGTGCTTTCGATCACGTCGGGCGGTTGCAACTCCCTGTGTCTGCTGCTGGAGGATCCGTCGCGGGTCGTGTCGATCGACCTGAACCCGGCCCAGCTGGCGATGCTCGAGCTGAAACGCGCCGCCATCATCGAGCTCGACTACGAGGACTTCCTCGAGGTGATCGGCGTTCCGTTCTACGGCAAACCGCCCCGCCTGTCGGGGCCGCAGCGGCTCGAACTGTACCAGAAGATCCGGAAACACCTTCCCGCTTCTGCGGCCGAGTTCTGGGACGAGAATCCGCAGATCATCGAGAAGGGCGCCTTCTGGTGCGGCAAGGTCGAGGCGTTCTTCGATCTTTACCGGAAAATCCTGGGCTGGCTGTACGACTTTTCCGACATGGAGGCCCTGTTCCGATGTTCCGACCTTGCGGCGCAGCAGAAACTGTATCGAGGCATGAAACGCCGGAAATGGCGGTTCCTGAACAGCCTGCTGCTGAACAAGTTCGTGCTGAGCCTGGTCA
>JAGOCE010000001.1 GCA_017998915.1 Candidatus Ozemibacteraceae bacterium | reverse complement strand
ATGTTGTCCTCGAGAAACGCCTTGATCAGCGTTTTGAGCCGCTCGTCCGGCAACGGGCTGGAGAAATCGGCCCCAACCATGCCGGCAATCTCGAACGTGCGGATATCCGTTGCCCTGGCGTTCTCCCGCAGGAATTGAGCGAACATCTTGACCGGCCGAGGCAGGAAATCGCGCACGGGAAAATGCGGCAGGCACAGCACGGCGGAAATCCTGTCCGATGAAACGGCACCGGCCCGCAGGTTCAGGATTTCATCCCGGAGGAACCGGGCGCGGACCTCGATCTCCTTCCCGTCGACGAGCGGGCTCGCGACGGTCAGCATCAGCGCCGACGTGTCGCCGAAATCCCTGATGAAATTGATCGGCCCAGCCCCGGCCGGAAGGGAGACGGTGTTCAGCTTGAGCGCGATGTCGTCGAACTCCCTGCCCGTCTCGGCAAGCCGCTTGTCGAGCGTCACGAACACGATCGACACGTTCGTGCGCGACGTCGACTCGATGGTTTCGACCCATGCGTTCTCGGCGACCTTCGTCTCGATCCGCCTGGTTACCAGCTGTTCGATCTTCTCGGCCGAAGCCCCCGGCCAGGTCGTGATGGCGACCGCAAGATGCACCGGGATTTCGGGATCCTTGCGCTGGGGCATTCCGAGATATCCGTAGACACCCCAGAGCAGGACCGAGATCAGCAAGACCCAGGCGACCTGCCTGGACCGGACGAAGAACCGGGGAAGAGCCGTCCGGAAGGATGTTTCCTCGCGGGGTGTGGCGCAAAGATGCGATGACATGACGCCGCCTCACCGCGATTCTTCGATGACGTGGACCTGGTCGCCGTCTTCGAGGAACGCCGCCCCCGCGATGACGATTTTTTCGCCGGGAACAACGCCGGACTCGACGGATATGAGGTTGCCAACCGGCCGGCCGAGCTTCACTTCCCGCCGGTGGGCGACGGCCCGTCCCTCTGAAGCTGTCAACTGGAAGACGGCAAAGGACTTCCCATCCCCGGGCCCCGGCACGATCGCTCCGAGAGGGATCAACCCAACTCCCTTCCCCATGTCCGGGGGCAACCCGACCTGGACGATCATTCCCGGCTTCAGGACCGCATCGGGATTTGGGACCGTGACCTCGACATCGAACAGGCGCGTCTTCGGATCGGCGCTCAGGGCGACCTTCGTTACGACTCCCCGCACCCGGTATTCCGGCCGGAAGTCGAGCGTGCCTTCGAGCTCCATACCGGCGGACACCTTTTCGAGGAGCCGATCGGGAATGGAAAACCGAAGCTTCAGCGGATCGATCTGAGCAACAACGAATCCCACCGTCCCCGGGCCGATGAGGGTCCCGGACTCGATGTTCCGGGAAAGGATGAATCCCGTGAGCGGGGATCGCACCGAGGTATCACTCGTCACGGACTCGATCTCCCGCACCATGGCCTGAGCCGCCTGGATCTTCGCCCGGACGGCCTCGACAGAAGCCCGCGCAGCGGCGAGGGCTTCATCGGCATTGCGACTGCGCGTGCGGGCTGCATCGCGGTCTACGCGGGTGATGGTGTCATTCGCGAACAGCCGTTCGGCACGTTGATAATCGTCCTGCGCCTGCCGGGCCGTGTTCGCGGCGGCGGCAGCCTGTGCCTGGACTGCGAGAAGCCCCGACTGCGCCTCGAGAACACCCGCCTGCGCCTGCGACATGCGCGAGCGGTATTCCCGGTCCTCGACCTGGGCCAGAAATGCCCCTGAAGCGACGCGGTCACCTGTCTGGAGAAACCTCGGGAATCCCGAGGGTTCGACGATTTCGGCGATCCGCTTCACGTATCCGCCGGTCCGGAAGGCCACGGGAACGACGACCCCCGGCTCGATGATTCCCGAGTATCTGAGCGAAATCGCCTGATCGTGGTCAGAAACGATTCCGACGGTCACGGGGATGGGACGTTTCATTGCCGGCAGTTTCCCATCCGCACAGCCGCACAACCCGGCAAGAGCAGCCGCAAGAGCGAGCAAAGATATTCGCATGCCGGTCTGCTTCATCCGTCTTCTCCGAGCAACCAAACATGATGGTCTATATTATTATAATTATACATATTTTTCACTTGTCGCGACGTTTCGCCGGCCGTTTTTTCGGGCGTCCTCCAGGGATACGTTCCTTGCACGGAGGCGGAAGAAGGATGGTCGCGATCACCCGGGCCATCCCCTCGGCCCCGGGATTCGTCGGCACGTTTATCAGAGAGGACTCCATCGCCCGGAACAGGACGGCATAGATTGCCCAGGCCAGATCCGCCGGATCCACGTCCATGAACTCGCCCGCAGCGATGCCCCGACGGATGATCCGCTCCAGGGTCTTCAGGAATCGCTGGATGATGGCATCGACTCGCTCGCATATCCCGATTTCCTCGGCATGGGAAAAAGCAAGGCTGAACAGCAGCCTCGTTAGGACGGGATTCTGCCCAGATGCGAGAAGTCCCTGCCGGCACAGTTCGAGAAGCTGTTCTCTGGCGGACAGACCGGCGGGCAGGTCGTGCTGAAGGAGCTGGTCGTAGCCGATCAGCGCCTGCTCGACCAACGCTTCGAACAATGCCTGTTTGTTTTTGAAGTAGTAATAGAGCATGGGCTGGGTGACCCCGGCGGCGGCAACGATCGCGCTGACGGTCGTCCCGCCGTAGCCATGCCTGGCAAACAGCTCCAATGCAACCTCCAGGAGCCGCTCCCGCATCTGCGCCCCCCCGGAAGACAGGACCGGATCGACCTTCGACGGCATCATTCCTCCGCCCCAAACTACTTACTAATTAGTAGGTTACTTATCAGTAAGTATAGGCATATCCTTCGCTCTTGTCAAGGCCGACACCCTCGGCAATCCGACACATGGCCATACTCTCTCGTCGTTCGATGGCAGGGTGCGTCGCAACCGTTTCTGCGATTATATAGTGATAATTTTTGTTTCGCCGTGTCTTCGTGGTGAAATTCTTTCTGTGTCTCAGGTATTCCGCGGCGAAGGAGTCTTTGCATCTGTGATTCAGGGGGCATGAAAATGGTATAGTGGAAAAACCCCGAACGAATCCGGAGACAGGCAGCTGATGAACCGATGGTCCCTTGTGACGAGATGGATCGCAACGTGTCTCGTCTTTTTCGCCCTGCCGGTCCTGCTCGTCGCGTATGGTCTCGGCATCCGTTGGAACACCATCGAGCAGGAGTCGATCGAGGAATCGTACCAGCTTCTCGACAACGCGCTGCTGACGTTCCGCAAACGTGAAAATACCGCCGACCTTCTCGGCAAGCTTGTTTCCAAACTTCGAGAAGTCGCAGACAGATCGAACGACCGGGTCGGCACCCTCCGACGAGGAATCGCGACGCTGAAAAAGCGGTTTCCGGGGATTTTCCGATTCACCATCACCGATTCCCAGGGTTTCATCATTCCCGAACTTACGGACGGCACCCCCTCGAAGCTCCTCGTGAAGCGGTTGTACGAGGCAGTTTCGAAATACCCCCCCGAGGCACGCCCCGAGGACAACGAAAACGACGTCATGCGCCGAAAAATCGCGCAGATGTGGTCGATGTTCCAGACATTCATCGGCCGCGAAGCTCCGCTGGCGAGGATGAATCTCCACCACCGCAGCCTGTTCGAAGCATCTTTTCTCGAGGAGGGGAGATGGTTCGGGTATACCACCACCTCGAAGGGTGGCATCTTCTTTCACGCGAACCACGTTCCCGACTGGCCCCTGCTGGCACTCCGGGACCTGATGGCCCGTTTCATGAAGACCCGCGCCGCACGTCTCGGCATCACGGTCGGGATTCAGGACCTCAACTCCCAGGCCCCCATACCACCAGACCTCGCGCTGGCGCTCGGTGAGTACCAGCGATCCACCCGCGAGCATCACCTGATCGGCGACAAGCTGTTCACCGTGATGCCGTTCACCTCAACGTCGCGTATCTGGGCAAGCCGGCCAAGGAATGTGGCCGTCGATTTCACGCAGGCACGGTTGCTGTTCACGGCGATCGCCACGTTGCTTTTCGGCGCCTGTACGATCATCAGCTATCTTGTCATGGTCCGCGGCGTCCGGTTCCAGTTTCCGATCAGGTGGCGGCTCGTCGTCCTGTTCGGCTTCGCGAGCGGCATTCCCCTCGCCGTCGTCATCTTTGCGGGCATGGATTATCTCGATCAGAAGTACAAAGCCCGCATCCGTCAGACGCATGACGAATGCGAACGAGCCCTGCGGGCCTTCGACGCCCGCTTTCCCCAGATGCGCGGCATGATGGAGATCACGCTCGGCAAGCTGGGCAGCACCTGCCGCACCGACGGCAACAATCTCGCCCGCGTGCGGAAAGTGATGGAATTTTTCAACAGGCGGTATCTCTCGAACAACATGGTCCTCTACGATGCCGCCGGTGACGTCGCCATCGATCTCGACAAGGAAACGGGCGAGGAGGGCCGGAAGGCGAGAAAGATGATGGGGCTGGTCGGGGCCCAGGTCATCGCCAATCTGAACCAGGAACAATACTCCGGCAAGATCGATACCGCGTCCCTCATTATGGAAACTCTCGCTCATGGCGAGAACCTTGCGACGAACCTGACCCGGGAAATCGGCCGCATCCTCAACCTGTCGCTCGCCGGAAACGAGACCTGGATGCTGATGCTCCCCGTCAAGGATTCGCGCGGCCGGGTCACCCACATGATGCTTGCCTACTGGCGGAAGTTCGCCCTCGAGTGTGTATATCTGTCGAAATATCTCGTGCCGTCCCAACGGTCATTGCCGGGCTTGCGCATCTACGGATGGAATGCGAGCGAGAAAAACACGCCGGTCGATTTTCCTCTCGCAAAACGGCTGGCTCCGCTCCTTTCGGATCTCAGGCTCAGGCAGTCCACCACGATCGGCCAGCTCACCGGGCTCAACCAGGCCTGGCTCGCGACCGGCATCAAGCCGAAGGAACTGGCAAACCATCTCCTGATCGGTCTCGTCCCGAAAGCGCCGATCATCGAGGAAATGAAACTGCTCGAGCGCCGGATCTGGATGTTCGCCGGCATGATCGTCGTGATGAGTATCTTCCTCGGCATCCATCTCTCCCAGCGGTTCCTCACGCCGATCGGCGAACTGGCGACTGGCGTCGACGCGATCAGCCAGCGTAAATTCTCGCACCGCGTCCCGGATGCCGGCCAGGACGAGCTGGGCGATCTCGCCCGGACGTTCAACGGCGTCATGGAAGGCCTCGCCGACCTCGAAGTCGCGAAAATCGTCCAGGAAAGTCTATTCCCCTCGAACGAGGTGAAGGCCGGCGAATACGCGATCTACGGTGAATCTCATACGATGACGGCGCTGGGCGGCGATTACTACGACCTTCAGCAACTGCCGGACGGAAGGGTCCTCCTGCTTGTCGGCGACGTTTCGGGCCACGGCGTCCCGGCGGCCCTCGTCATGGCCATGGCAAAGGCGCTTGTCGAGCGCGAAAGCGAGCAGCCGACAACCCCCGAAGTCATACTCAATGTTATACATCGTGTATTATTCAGGACGCTGAAGCGGAAACGGATGATGACGTGTTTTCTCGCCATCCTCGACCCCTCTCAGAACAAGATGCTGTATGCGAACGCCGGGCACAATTACCCGGTGAAGTTCCGCGCCGGCGAGCCGCCGCTCTTTCTCGAACTACACGGGTTGCCCCTTGGAAGCATGAAGAAGAACCAGCTGACGCCGGCCGAAACCGATCTTCTGCCGGGCGATCGCGTCGTGCTCTACACCGACGGCATCATCGAGGCGAAGGTCGGCGGCCAGCCGATCGGGTATCAGCGCATGAGCGAGGAGATCGCCCTCCGTCTCTGCGACGATGCGCGCAAGAGCTGCGAACGCATTTTCACCTGGCATCGAGACCTTACGGCCGACACGACGCAGGAAGACGACATCACGCTGCTCGTGCTCACCCGCGCGTCCGCCCCCACCACGCCCGAATCGCCCCAGGCCCCGTCATAATGAGCAAAGCCCTCCCCTCGTTTCCCATCACGGAAACGATTCCCG
This sequence comes from Candidatus Ozemibacteraceae bacterium, assembly GCA_017998915.1. Lineage (GTDB taxonomy): Bacteria > Muiribacteriota > Ozemobacteria > Ozemobacterales > Ozemobacteraceae > MWAR01. The sequence goes on along the minus strand of JAGOCE010000001.1, from coordinate 39,982 downwards.
GCATCCGGCGCACCCTGGCGGAGGGCCGGAACCTCGTCCTGACGGCCGCGCCCGGCGCGGGAAAAACGACGATCGTACCGCTCGCCCTCCTCGAGGACACGTGGCTGTCCGGCAGGCGTATCCTGATGCTCCAGCCCCGCCGCGTGGCGGCGCTGTCATCGGCGCGACGGATGGCGGCGCTTCACGGGACACGCCTTGGCGAGACGATCGGGTACCAGGTGCGGTTTGACAAGCGCACCGGGCCGTCCACCCGTCTCGAAGTCCTTACCGAGGGGCTTCTGACGCGCAGGCTCCAGGGTGATCCGTTCCTCGAGGGCGTCGGTCTCGTCATCTTCGACGAGTTTCACGAACGCAGTCTCCAGGCCGATCTCGGCCTGGCCATGACGCGCGAGATCCAGCAGACGGTACGGCCGGACCTGCGGATTCTCGTCATGTCTGCCACCCTCGATCCGACCCCGATCTGCCGCTTTCTCTCCCCCTGCCCGTCGCTCGAGGGCAAGGGGTTCCTCCACCCCGTCACCCGGGTGTGGGCGTTAAAACAGCCGGGTCACGATATCTGCAGAGCGGCCGCCGACGCAGCGGTTCGGGAACTGGCGAACGATCCACTTCGCGGCGACATGCTGGTCTTCCTGCCGGGAGCCGGGGAAATCGCCAGAACCATGGATCTTCTCTCGGAGTCGACAACGATCCGCGACGTTTCGCTGGTTCCCCTGCACGGCAGCCTGTCTCTTGACCGACAGGACGACGCCCTGAAGCCGTCGGGAAAACGAAGAATTATTATATCTACAAATATAGCTGAGACGTCCTTGACGATCGAAGGGATCACCACCGTCGTCGACAGCGGCTGGTGCCGCATCCTGCGGCTCGACCCGCAGACGGGCCTCGAAAAGCTGCAGCTCGAAAGGATCAGCAAGGCAAGTGCCGAACAGCGCGCCGGCCGCGCCGGCCGCCTCGGGCCAGGGCGGGTGCTCCGTCTCTGGCCGGAAGCCGACCACGTCCTCCTGCCCGACGCGACGCCCCCGGACATCCAGCGCGTCGATCTCGCTGGGGTGTTCCTGACGCTCGCCGCCTGGGGCAAACCCGATCCGACAGCCTTCGGCTGGTTCGAAGCCCCGCCAGCTCCGACGATGGCCACCGCCCTCGAACTGCTGAAAACGATCGGGGCCCTCGACCGATCGGGCGCCATCACCCAGCTCGGCGCGAAGATGGCCGAGATTCCGGCCGCGCCACGTCTCGCACGCATGCTCCTGTTCGCCGCCGGGCACGGCATGGCGAAACAGGGCGCCGATCTCGCGGCCCTTCTCGGGGAGCGCGACATCGCCGTGCGCACTCAGGACCGCGAGACCCGCATCGTCACCCGCAGCGACCTGCTCCTTCGACTGGACCTTCTCGAGGAGGCCCGTGCATGCGGGTTTCGCGGGCCTGGCGACCGAATCGACATGCGGGCTGCCGCGACAGCCGACCGCGTCTCGCAGCAACTCGCTGCCCTGGTCGGAAATGTCGCCAATGGACCGTCGTGCCCGTCAGGGGCCGATCGTGAAATCCTTCTCCTGAAAACAGTGCTGGCCGGGTATCCCGACCGCGTCGCGCGCAGGCGCTCCGAGAACAGTCTCCAATTCAGGATGGTTGGAGGACGCGGGCTTGTCCTCAGCCCCACCTGCTCCGTACGCGACGCCGAGCTGATCACCGTGCCTTCCGCCGACGCGGCGACAGGCCGGGGGATCGGAAACGAGGCGCTGATCCGCTGGGCATCCGCCGTGGAACCGGCCTGGCTCGCCGACCTGTTTCCCTACGCCGTCGGAATCGAGCGGGAAGTATTTTTCGACCCGGAGAAGGAAGCAGTCGTCGCACGCAGGCGAAAGCGATATCTCGATCTTCCGCTGGAAGAGGCGGTCGTGCCGATCGCCCCTGACGAGCAGGAGGCGGCATCGCGGTTCCTGGCGGCAGAGGCGGCAAAAGACCTGCGCCGCGCCTTCGCCTGGCCGGAAGAGTTCGATCAGCTTCTGCTGCGACTCGAACTGCTCCGCGGTGCCGCTTCCGAGTATTCCTTTCCGGTCATCGATGCCGGGTGGTGGGCCGATCATCTCCCCGAAATCTGCCTTGGCTCGAGAAGCTTCGCCGAACTCCGGCGCCTCGATCTGTGCCGGGAGGTAACCTCGCGCCTCACCCACAGGCAACGGCAGGCCATCGAACTGCTCGTCCCAGAACGTCTGGCGGTGCCTTCCGGAAGCCGTATCCGCCTCGAGTACCAACAGAAAGGGTCGCCGGTCCTGGCCGTCAAGCTTCAGGAGTTATTCGGCCTCACCGAGTCGCCGAAGGTTGTCGACGGGCGTGTTCCCGTGCTGGTGCATCTGCTCTCGCCCGCCGGAAGGCCGCTCCAGATCACCCAGGACCTGCGGAGCTTCTGGCTGAACGCCTACCCTGCGCTCAGACGCGAGATGCGCGGCCAGTATCCGCGCCATCCCTGGCCGGAAGACCCGTTCACGGCCGTTCCGACACGCCGCGTCGCGCCGAGAAAAAAATGACCGCGGTCAATGACCGCGGCATCATCGTTTCGGGGAATGGTTCAGGAAAGCAGCTGAAGCACCTTCGATCGGGAAGCCTCGTCGATCTTGAAGACCCGCATCGTGGCTTCCTGCTGGAGCTGCTGCGTCGTCATCTGCAGAACGGCCTGCGCCATGTCGACGTCGCTGATGCGCGACTGAGCGGAAAGAGCATTCGTCAGCTCCTGCTGGAGGCCCGTGATCTCGCTGGTGATACCGTTGGTGATCGCACCGATGCGAGAGCGTTCGGAAACGACCGACTCGCCCGCACGCCCCGCGGCCGTCATGGCGGCATTCGCGCCGTTCACGGTCGTGACGTCGATCGCCGACGTGCCGAGCGTCGCCGAGTCGAGAGCCGGAATGGAGAACTGGTTGCCGTTCTGGAGCTGGATATTCAGACTGCCGTCGAGCAGCGGCTTCGTGTTGTAGTTCGTCGAGCCGGTGATCTGGTCGATGCCGGCGTTGAGCTGGGTAATCTCGGCCTGGATGGCCTGGCGGTCCTCGGTGGTCAGGGTGCCGTTCGCCGCCTGCACGGACAGTTCGCGGATACGCTGGGTCATCTCGCCGATCTGGGACATGCCCCCCTCGGCTGTCTGCAGCAGCGAAATCTCATCCTGCCGGTTGGCGATCTGCCCCGTCAGGCTGCGCGTCTGCGATTCGATCGCCATCGACATCGCGAGGCCGGCGGCATCATCGGAAGCGGAGAGAATCTGCTTGCCGGACGCGATGCGCTGCACGGTTTTCTCGAGTGAGCGCTGGATCTCGGCGAGCCTGTTCGCGGTCATCATCGATGTTTTTTCGACCATGTGCTTCACCTCGGAGCTCCCGATGTTGTACAGAAAAAACCTCCGGGGAGCTTCCCTACCTTAAATATAGCCGCAGATCGACGTTTTGTCGATCACCCGGTATTCAGAAAGACCCGACGGCGGCATCCTCGGTCGGAAACGCGTCTCCCATCCTGAGAAGGCCAACCATCTTGAACACGTTCCTCGTCAGGTCGTTGAGACCGGTAAAGGCAAGCTTGCCTTTTTTTTCATCGACGACGATCTCGGTGATTTCTATCAATTGGGCGATTCCCTGCGAATTGATCACGGGCGAGCCCTCGAAATTGAGTACAAAATTCCGGAATCCCTTGGGGAAAGCCTCTTCGACAGCTTTTCTCATGGTCATTCCTGCGTTTTCATCCAGGTAGCCGGTGCTTTTGAGGACAAACACGGTGCCCCTGGCTTCCCCCGTGCACGTATACTGGCTCATGAGGGCATCATACGTGCCCCAGACCGGCAATGTCAAGAAACCCCGGCCAAACGCATCCGTGCGTACAGGGCGCATCACGATGCGCCTCAACACATCGAAGGGAAACCCACATTTCGTAGGGACGCTTCGCGAACCACCCGGCTTGCCCAGAGAAACCGGCTGCCCAAGCGTCTTTCAACCTTCACGCTTCTTTCAATAGGCCATGATCAGTTGGGCGAGAACCTCGTTTCCCTCTTTCGAAACAGGTTTGATCTGGCCGTTGAATTCATCCCCAACTGCGGGAGGCGCGGCGAGGGCGGTCCCGATCTCGATGAGATAGGCCTCACCGGAAGCACCGGCGAGTTTCAGGGTGAAACGCTTCCCGTCGGACGAAACCGCGGTGACGTTGCCGGAGACGTTTTTCGGCCGCTTGTCGAATTTCGGCTTCGCGACCGTTTCCACCGTTTTTCCCGGCTTTTTCGGCGGCACCGAAGGTGGCGCGAGGAAGAGAAACCAGATCAGTGCCGTAGCTACCACACCCACGAGGAACGATACGATCGCGAACGGCACCAGACCAGGGTCGGTTTTCTGTTCTTTTCCCCCTTGCGCCTGTTGTTTGCGGATCTTCTGGATGTTCGACAGGGCATACGACGGCTGGGCCGTGGCCTTTTTCGCACGCTCCGCCTCGAAGCGGGCCCGCGCCTTCCCTTTCAGGAACTCGAAATGCTTCTGGGGCTGACCACCGGAAGACAGGCTCTCCGAAGCCTCTCTGCACAGGGCGAGCAGCAACTCCTGCCGCGTCCCCTGGGTGTTTTCGACGATCCTGAAGACGCTGATCCAGAGGTCCTCGTCCATGTTCGCCTTGAAGATAGCTATATATTGACCTATATTTTCAGGATCCTGTTCCCGCTGGAGCGAGGAAATCAGCATTTCGCGAACGGCGGGAAAGTCGAACTGCGAGGCGCACGAGATCGCGTAGGCCCGCTGCCTGGGCTGGATCGATGCGAACATCTTTTCGACCAGCGAGAGGGCCTGTTTCTTGTCGAACAACGCGAACACGCGGACGGCGACGGCCCGGACCTCGTCGGCCGAGTGCTGGATCAGTTTCGGCAGATACGGCGATAGCACGTCGAGATCGAGGGCGCCCAGGGCTTCGATGGCCGCCGCGGCGACGGCGTGTTCCCCGCCGGTCAGATACCCCGTGATCAGCGCCGCGTCGGACTTGTCACCTGCCCGTCCGATGGTCTGCACCGTCAACAGCCGCTCTTCGGCCGAGCAGCTTCGCAGGAACTCACGGAGTTTCGGCCTCAGCTTTTTGAATCGTTCGCCGTCGAGGCCGGCCAGCAGGCGCATACGCTGTTCCGGCTGCAGCTTCTGCAGGTCCAGGTCGGCGGCGGCCGCGGCTTTTTCATCGAGGGCCGCGAGGCGGGAGCGTATCGCCGCTCGAACGTCGGTATCCGTCTCGCTGCCGATCCAGCCTTCGAGGCAGTCGCGAGCCTCCGGGTATCCGAGGCGGGCGAAATCGCACAGCCGCAGCGCCGCCTGTTTCCGGGTCTCGGCATCCTGCGAGGCAAGCGAAAGCCTGCATCCTTCGATGAGCTGCCGGGCCTTCCGACGCTGGTAGACTTCCTCGAGTTCGAGCGTCAGCTGTTCGGGCGTTTTCTGGACGAGCCCCGCCTGGTGGAGGGACTGGATCACCCCCGACAGGATCTCGCCTATGATCTTCCGTTTCTCACCGCGGCAGTTCTCGCGAACCTCGAGGAGCCGCAAGGGCTCCTCGGGAGCCGGATTCGCCCGGAACAGGAAACCGGCTTTCTCGAGCAGCGACGGCGCATCCTCGATCGCGATGAACCGGAGCATGAGCGACTCGATCTCGGGAAACGGGAAGAAGAAGGCCTGGAAAAGGGCGGCATTGCGGTCGTTCGCATCTTCGGAAAACAAAGCCGCCTCGAAGTGATTCAACGCTTCCTGCGGATCCCAGCGGTAGAGAAGCCGGATTGCCCGGGAACGGATCCCGTGAACGGGGTTCACGAGCAGGGGGACGATCAGGTCTTTCAGGCTGTCCGGGCTCAGCTTTTCGAGCGCTTCGACCGCCGTCGTCAGGACGCGCGGATCGGCGTGCCGGCACATCGTCTCGATCTGGGCTACATCCTCGACCGAGCCGAATTTCTTGAAGAACTGGAGGATCGAAGGGAGCAGTTCGGCCGAAAAGTTCCACCAGCCGGCCTCGCGGAGAGCGATCGCGGCGAGCGGCGCCTCACCGCGCCGGAAGCCTTCGATGACGATCGCGAGGCTCAGATCGTCGCGCCCCGAATCCTTCAGAAGGGCTTCGAGTTCGGCCAGGGCTCCTTCAGCTCCCGCGGGAACCGCTCCGGACGTTCGCTCGATCCGCGCCAGCAGTTTCTGCATCTGGAACCGCGTTCCAGGGTCCGCTTCAGCCGCGACACGTCGTTTGAAGGCCGCGAGCGTATCGGCCGTCCATTCGACATCCTCGATGCGCGACAGAACGGAAAACCTGATCGTCGGGTCAGGCGACGACAGGTCTTCGAGAAGCGCCGCAACGGGATCGATCGCCAATCAGCGTTCCTTCAGTCGGGCGTATTCCTCGCCGGCAAGGATGTAGGCCGGCTTCATCTCGGTGGCCAGCCGGAACATCTCGCGGGCGCTCGACCGATCGCCCTTCGCGATCATCAGCAGTCCTATATTTCTCAATATATATCTCTGGACGGGCAACTTTCGGTTCTTATAGAACGCCTTCTGGAGAGCCTGTTCCGCCGTTCGGCGGTCGCCCGAGGCCCATGCGGCGAGTCCCCGCAGGTTTTCCGCGGCGACGGCCAACTCGACGGACACGGCGGGCGCTTCCCCGCTTTCGGTCACAAAACGGTTCAACAGGGCCTCGGCCGCCGGAAAATCGCTTTTCAAATATGCCTCGACGGCGAGCACATACAGGCCGAGCAGCTGGTCGAACCTTTTCTTCTTCAGGTCGATCCCCTTTTCAGCAAGCGATGGCCCCAGTTTCGGATCGCTCTTGAGAAGCGCCTGGAGCTTGTCGAACATCTCGACATCGGTCTGGGCCTGAAACGGCGTGATCATGACGTCCCGGTACAGGCAGGGCCCGCGCACGGCCCCTTCCGGCCTGAGCCTGTCGTCGTAGGTGATCCACATGTCCGGGCCGAGCGGATAGAAGCCCTCTTCCTCATACAAAGCGAACGCCATGTCCGCGAACGCCTCGTGCATGTCGGGCCAAGTATTTATTGTTTGAGCTATTTTATTTGCCTCTTCGGGGAAGCGGCGGCCGGCTTCGCGAATCAATTCGGCCTTCGGGGCGCGAACTCGGAGCCTGCACCCGATAGAACCATTCGGGAGCGGCCCGGCAGGGGTGACGGTGAACCTAAAAAGAAGGCTGGACCCCGATCCGAGACGGCCCTTCGGTTCCTCCCGCGGCGTGCAGGTCCATCCCTGGGGGAGGAGGAGCGAAACAGCGATGTCTTCGAGAACGCCGAGGCGGGACGTGACGGTGGCAAGGACGTCGACCGGAACGCCAATTCTTGGAATATCGGCCAGCGAGGCATCGAACCCATACCAGGACGGCAGCTTCGGCATATCGGCCGCAACCGGGGGTATCGCGCACGCTCCGATCAGGGAGAGGCAGAGAAGAATACGCAGGGACAGTCGCATGTGAAGCTCCTTAGATCAGTTCACCTTGTCGTGGCGTGGCGATTTGCCGCGCTTGCGGCCCGATGCCGAGCGACCGGAAGAATCCTCGCCGGAGGGATCTTCCGGCTCGTCGTCATCGCCTTCGCCACCGGAGTCACCGGGTTCTGGATCGTCGGCAACCACCGGGATCGCGTCCACCGTTTCCGATGACTGCCGGGTGCCGTAGAGGATCTGCATCAGTTTCGGGTACGCATCGTCCACGATATAGGCGACGACCATCATCGTCTGCATGCACTGAGCTTTCGTCATCGTGCCGTCTTCGATGATGTGGGTGCAGGCGGCCGAAAGACCCTGGCCGTCCTTCGCCAGTTCGAACCTGATATCGAAATACTCGTCCATCAACTGCATGAGGGTCATCAGCAGGTCGAGGCGGCGCAGTTCGACGTTGCGGATGAAGCCCGGCACGCGCACCACCAGATGTCGGTTGTGCGCGTAGACGAGCATCCGCATCGTGAGGTTCTTGCCCTGGAGATACATCTCGAGGCAGGCGTCCGACACATACTGGAAGCGATACCCCTCCTCGGTCAGGTATTTCGCGACCGACTTGACGATTTCGATTTCCCAGGCGGAGGCCTGCGGAGCGGGCTTGTCTTTCGAAGAATGGTCCTGTTTCATGCTGCCACCTCTCGGAATGCGGCCTTGACCGCATCGGATGATACATTGAGCGCCTGAGCGGCAAGAATGATCATCTTCCGCTCCAGTTCGTCGATTTTCCCGTCGCGGATCACGGCCGCCGCCAGTCTCCGGAGGAAGGCCTCGCTCCGGAACTCGCCGCCCCCGTCGGCCATGGGACTGCGCGCGGTCGCGGCAACCGCCCCGTCGAGGATACGGGAATGGGCCTGGTCGGATATGCGCAGAACCGTGCGAAACCTTCCAAGCAGCTCCGCTTCATGCTTTGACACCTGGCCGTCGCGCAGGATCTCGGTCACGATGATCGTGTAAAACTCTTCGGGCCCCATGGCCCCGGCCCGTTCGGGCTGCGTGTCCCGGCCCGCATCGGCAGGCGCTGCGGCCGGAGTCGGCGAGAGTTCCGGATGGCGGGCGTGCAGCTCCGACTTCAGACCGTTCCACTCTTTCAAATATATATCTTTAAGCATTGTTTCGACCAGCGCGTTTCGTCTCGTCACCCAGTTTCGGAAGAAGGCGGCCGCCGGCGTTCCGGCCGTGCGGTCGAGCAGGATGCCGTAGCCCCGCAGGGTGGCGATGAACGCACCGTTCAGGCGCAGGATCTCGCATCGTTTCATCGTCTGAAGCACGAAGGGATCGGCCAGCCAGCCGGCTTCCGCCCGCAGCAGGGCGGCGAATTCGGCCGGCGATGCGCCGCAGGCCGTCGCCATCGCAAGGAGATGTTCTTGCGCCTGCGGCACGTCGGCCCAGGCACCTAGCAGGCGCATGTTCAGGGAGGCGAACAAGCGCGACGTTTTTTGCCCTTCGGCAGCGAGCAGCCTGGCGAAGTGCAGCAGGGCGTTGAGATAGAACTGGTCGCGGTCGAGCGCCTTCTCGAACATGGCGCGGGCCTCGGCGTTGCGACCGGCACGAGCGAAGAGGATGCCGAGGTTCGCGAACGCATCGGGCATGGCCGGGGTAATCTCGATTTCACGGCGATATGCGGCTTCCGCGTCCTCGTTACGGCCCAGGAGCCGCAGACACAGGCCGCGCAGGTTCGCGGCGCGAGGCAGTCCCGGGACCTCGGCTTCGGCGCGGGCGTATGCCTCGACGGCCGCATCGAGCTCGCCCCGCATCTGCTTGTTGATGCCTTCGCGGAGAAAGCCCGAGGCGTCGAACGGCTCGAGTTTCACGATCGCCGCATCGGCATCCTGAGATTCGGGTACGTCACCGGACGAGAGAAGATGCGTATTTCCAGACGTCAGCGCGGCGAGGAATTCCTGCGGAAGGGTTACGGAGGCAAGGGCGCTCCCCGACTGGAATGAAAGCAGGACCGCGCGATCGGGGCAGCCTGGGGTTTCGGCGAGAAGGGCGACCGGTTGGCACATCCAGTCCTGCCAGGTCATGGCGCCGCCATCTGGCCGAAATACGATCGCCGGATGCCCGTCGGACGTTCGAAATGTTGTCTCAGTGCTCATCGTCTCTCGGCCTCCTCAATCAGAAATATTTTCCCGTCAGGGCGCGGGTGGAAACTGCAGGCCGGTCATGTTGTGCCGAGACAGGGTTTTGATCCCCCAACGTTCGAACCTCACCCATTCAATCTGAACAGGTTCCGAGAGGGTTCTGCCATTTCCTGTTGAATCCGTCCAGGAGCAATTCAAGGTACCGGCACACAGCGCCCATGTTTCGCCGTCGGAGGTGAACTCCCTGTCATCGATACTCAGCTGAATATTGCTGGCCGAAGCGACAAAATCCTGGAGATGATCTCGAAAAGCGGAATAACTGGGAAAACTCGTATTCTCACCCGCGCGGAAATATTGAATATTTGAGTCAATATAATACATTGCGCTCGCACCGGTACTACCGATGATATTTTCCGAATTCACGGCAGCCACGAAACCGTCGACCTGGGCGCCGATCTCCGGCGCCAGCGGATCGGCGTCTCCGCCATCTCCTCCACCCCCGCCGCCGCAACCGGTCATGGAGACCGCCAGCAGCGCGATAAAAAAAACGCAGGCGAGCACGATCGGTGTCTGCCCTGTCCGGAAAAACACGGGCCGGAGCGGCGTTCCCGCCGCCCCGGCAATCGTGGCTCGTCTGTCGGGCACCTCAGGCCTTGCCGGCGCAGCCCATAAGGCGCATCTTGCGGCGGACGACCTCGCGGATCGAGTCGCGGGCCGGGCCAAGATACTTGCGCGGATCGAACTCATCCGGCTTCTCGGCAAACACCTTGCGGATGGCGCCGGTCATCGCGATGCGGAGATCGGTATCGACGTTGATCTTGCAGACGTTGCTCTTCGTGGCCGCCCGGGCGATCATATCCTCGGGAACACCCTTCGAATCCTGGAGTTTGCCGCCGTACTTGTTGCAGATGGCGACGAGGTCTTCAGGTACGGAGCTGGCACCATGGAGAACCAGCGGGAAGTTCGGAACGGCCTGTTCGATCTCGGCAAGACGCTCGAAGTCGAGCTTCGCATCGCCCTTGAACTTGTAGGCCCCGTGGCTGGTGCCGATCGCGACAGCCAGCGAGTCGCATCCGGAGCGTTCAACGAACTCCTTTGCCTCGCGGGGATTCGTGTATATCGCATCCTTTTCGGATACCGACACCGCGTCCTCCACGCCGGCCAGCTTTCCAAGCTCGGCTTCGACGCTGATGCCGCGGGCATGGGCGTAATCCACGACTTGCTTCGTGAGCTTGATGTTGTCCTCGAAGCTGTGCTTCGACCCGTCGATCATGACCGAGGTGAAGCCGCCATCGATGCACTTCTTGCAGATCTCGAAATCATCGCCGTGGTCGAGGTGCAGGGCGATCGGGATGTCGATGCCGGAGGTCTTTGCCACCTCGATGGAAGCCTGGATCAGGTGAACCAGGTATTCGTGCCGCGCATACTTGCGGGCCCCGGCTGACACCTGGATGATCAGCGGCGACTTCTCGGCGATCGCCGCATCGAAGATCCCCTGGACGATCTCCATGTTGTTCACGTTGAAAGCGCCGATAGCATACCCGCCCTTCAGTGCGCGTGCGAACAGTTCCTTTGTTGTGACCAGCGGCATCGTGTAAAGCCTCCTCGTCATTGTGGGGCACGTGGCCCCGAATTGGAATCCGGTCAGCGGAAAAAAGTAGGCCCCGGCACGGCATGAATACATGCACGCCGGTTATTGTCGCAATCTAGCAAAGGGCCAGGGAAATGTCAAAGGCACTCCCCCTTCCCCGACAGAGAGTAGGAAAATATCCGGTTGTGGGGTATCATGGTACAAAGAGTCGAATCAGAGGAACGAGTCGATGGGAAAGCCCCGTCTCCGCAGAGGACGTTGCATGCCGTATATCATAAGATATACCATTCTTGTTCTTTTGGCGTCATCCCTTCCTTTGTTCGCCGCTCCGCAGCCCATCAGGCAGTGGCTCGAAAAAGCCGAATTCTATTTTCGCGGCGGGAACCTGAAAGCGGCGGGAACCCATCTTGAACAGGCCAGATCCGTAGCGCCGGACGATCCCGACGTCGTGCGTCTTTCCCGGCTGATCGCCGAGGCGAAAGCACAGCGTGTCGATGCGGCCCTCCGCTCGGCCCGGTTTTACCAGAGCGCCGGCAATCTTCCCGACGCCGAGAAACAGTATCGCGAAGTTCTCGCCATCGATCCCTCGAACACCGATGCCCGCCAGGGACTCGAAGGCCTCCAAAAGGTGAAAGACACGGTCGAGAAATACCAGGAAACCGGCGTGAGCGTCGCCCCATCGACCGGCCGGGCATACGACGTCGTGACCTACTCGCTCGCCTCCCTTCTTCTGCGCGCCCAGGCGGCTTTCGGCAGGGGCGATCTCGACACCGCCGACATGCTTCTGACCGATCTTCTCAAACGCGAGCCCACCCACGGCCGGGCCCTCGAGCTCAAAGCCAGGATCGGCAGGCTCCGCGAGATCAACGCCCTCCTGGCCTCTCTCGACAGCGAGTTCGGAAAGGGCGATTACTTCGCGGCCGTGACAGCCCTCGACAAGCTGCTGAAAGAATTTCCCGGCCGCCCCGATCTTCTTTTGAAACGCGGAAAGGCGCTTCTGAAGGCCAACCGTCCGCTCGAGGCCCTCCGCGATCTTGAACAGCTCGTGGCAACATCTCCCCTCCCGCCCGATCTTCTTCCGGCCTTGGCCGACGCCTACGACTCGGCGGAAATGCCTCTGAAAGCGGCAGCCGTCGCAGGAGCCTCGAGCGCAGGCGTTCGCGTGAAGCCCCTGCATCGACGTCTCATCCTTGCCTGGAAAGCCTACCCCGTTTCGGGCAGTCTTCTGATACTCAGCCTCCTTCTCCTTCCCGCAGCGCTTTTCTGGGCATGGCTCCAGTTCGACCGGCTGTCAGAGCGTCATCCACCCGGCCGGCTCTTCTCGCTCACCCACCTCTTCCTCCGTGCAGCCCTCTTCGGGATTCCAGATACGCACGTCGAGGCCTGGACAACGCTTGCGAAGCACGCCGGCCACCCCTGGCTCGCCTATGTCGCCGGTCTGCTGCTGCTCCGCCAGGGAGACACCGCAGCCGCGCAGGAACCCCTTCAGAAAGCCCTGGAATCGTCTGCACTGGCTCCACGCGCATACTTTTTCCTGGGAATTCTTCGTGCCCGCCTCGGCCAGTCCGTCGCCGCCCACGATCTCGAACAGAGCCTGCTGGCGGCATTTCGCGGGATCGAGGTATCCTTCCTTCCGAGGTTCCTTTCCCGGCTCGAGCGGGAAGTCGCCGAGCAGGCCTGCCCGGCTGCCGAAGCCTGTGATACCAGCATCGAGAATCTGTCCAGGCAAGCCGCCCTGGAACTCTTCAGCCAGTCGAACAACACGACACAGCCGCACGGAGGTTCGATATGACACGGTCAAACCGGTTCAGCATCCATCTACTTTCAGCGATGCTCGTCTTCTTCGCCCTGTCAGCCCATTCCGCATGGGGCCAGATCGAACATCAGCTCGTCGCTCCCGGCTTCGTCAAGATCACTTCCGATGCAGGGGGCCCGGTCGTCGATACGTATGAGGACGTCGGCCCGATCGAGAACATCCACATCGTCACCCCGGACTCGACCGCATTGTTCGTGGTCTGGTCATATCTGATGAACCTCCTCTCGAATCATTTCAATCATGCGACACTCGTAACCCTCAAAGCGATGTTGAGCACCCAAAAGGTCATTCTGGGAGGCCCAAGCGACGCGGAAGACGTCGAAAAGTTTTACCGAAAATATGCATTTCTCGCCCGCGGTCCGTGCCCAGGGGGATGCGACAAACAGGCTCACGATCACTCGGATGCAAAATGGCACTACGACAAACGCGTCACCTGGGACGGTGACTCCTCACTCGACGAGCCTGCGCGCCAAGAACCAGGTTCGATCGAGTATCTCGCCGGACTCGTGGAAGGCTGGCGGTACGTCGATCCCGTCACTTCCTGGCCCAACCCTCACTTCAGCTGCGACTGCAACAGGTGCTCGTGCCCGGATGCGATCTGCGAAGAGCACCAAGTCCCTGACCCGACGCCAGAAGATCCCGAGCATACGACAAATCAGCGTGATCACCAGAGGGCGACGGAGAATGTCCGCTACGAAAGCAATCCGATAAAATCGTCCCTCGAAACGCACAAAGCAGGCAAGAAAAAAGAACCGGAAGGAACGGCAACCTTCAAGATCAACTGGCGAGACCGCACGCCGCCCCGCATCACCGGCCCTTCGGGAAACGCGATCGGCCGCTTCCCCGATCTCGGACGCGTGCCCGGAACGAACTCCACGGCCCGGCCTGCGACGACCGGCGATTTTTTCAAGCCCAGTGATCTCATCGCCGTGGACAACTCCGGCGGCCTGCTGACGTCTCGATTCGCCATCGGGCGGATAAACGGACCTGCTGACGCGACCTCGGTCTGGACGCCAACCGAAGAATGGAGTTGGATCGGCGAGCCAATGCAATCGACCAGCGGAAATCCGCTTGGAAAGCACGTTTTTCTTCCGAATGACTGTCTCGGCGAAATGAAATACTCCGTCTACGCCTGGGACAGCAGCAATGTCATGAATCCCGGGTGTCCGAATATCGTCGAGGATCAGCCTACCATAACCTATGGCCTGTACGAGGACGACCTCGGCACAACTCCCGGAGATGCAGCCCCCTTTCCGCATGTCTATAACGAGGCGTCGCCGATCGACCTCTCCAAGCGATTTTCCGACGGAGACGGGAAGATCTGGATCGAGGACAATGACCTGCCAAATCTGCTGATCAGGCTTGTTTCAAAACGCGACGAGGGAAAACCCAACAGCGTGCTGATCTTTCCGCCACCGGTCCAGAACATGCTGACATTCGATCCCGACTACAGTGCTTTCATCCAAAACTCCGTCAGGACGTTCGAGGAACTCGAAGCCGCTCCGAACTATACTGATCCGGATATCAAAATTCTGGACATAGATCTCGCCAACTGCCCGGCATCCGAACAGGGATGGAAATGGAAGTTCCGGGTCGCTCCTCAGCCCTCGAACTTTTCCGGCCCGTTCCCGGACACGTTCTGGTATCGGAATTTCCGGGCCGAGGATTACACCCAGTCGGACAACGATCTGAACGCTGACCCGATCGACGGTGACGAGGCGACCTTCGCGAAGCGCAATGGTTTTGGTTGCTCCGCGGTCGTACTCTGCATGATTCCGGTCGTCGAGGATGTCCAGTATGATCTCACCCTCTGGGCTGAAGACAATGTCAAATGGCTCAACGACAAGAACAACCTGCTCAACCTCCCCGTCACGCAGATTCCAGCGCCCTATACCGGCGTCGCGCACGCGAAGCTCTCATACGCGATCGAAAACGTCTATCCACCCCAGGCCGCATCGGTCGAACTCCCGAACAACGCGTTCTCCACGCAGCCGCTGCCCGTCATCTTCCGCGAACCAACCCCGTCGCTCGAAGGGCCTGTGAACCTCGCGACTCTCCAGAGCGGCAAGTTCCCCTGGGTCGAGGCAAAGGTACGCGATTTCGCAGGCCATACCAGGGCCCTCAAGATCTACTTCTCCGTGACCGATGAAAAAACCAGGATTCGCGTCCTTGAACAGAAGCACATCCGCAACTGAATCCGGCCGCCGCGGCCTGTCGCTCATCGAGCTGCTGATGGCGTTCTTTCTGACCGCCTTCATCATCCTGCCGATCATGCGGGCCCTGCCACAGGCGTTCGGCATCGCGGGCAGGCAGGCGGACCAGGAAATCGCCATCAAGATCGGAGAGTCGACCGTCAACACGCTCCTCGCCGTTCCCTTCGAGACCGTCAGCGGATCGCCCGGAACCAAACACGTGCCGTTCGATCTCCAGACCGGCTCGGAAACGCTCCCCGTGAGCCTGCAGATCGACGGTCTCCTCGGCTCCGGCTCCATCCGGATCGGCCGCACGGACTACAAGATCCGCATCACCCTCAAGCCCGAGTATTCCGGCCCTCCCCCCGCTCCAACGGCGCTCGTTTTCGACTTCGCCGCGCCGCCGCCGGGCACCGGCATCGCCACGTATGCCTGCCCCGACCTGTTCATGATGATCCGGGTGGATGTCGAGTACGGCCAGCGGGGGGTTCCCGTCACGCTCGCGACCTTCCGGGCGGACTTGAGGCAGTGACCATGAAACAGCGCACATCGCCGCGTCACGGATTCGCCCTTTTCAGCGTTCTCCTGACGGCCGTCATCATCTTCGTCCTCGCAGCAACCCTGTATTTCAACACCCGATCCCAGACGGTCACCCACTCGAGGCTCGCCGAACAGACGAAAGCGCTGATGGCCGCGAAAGGGGCGATGCAGCTCGCGCAGTACAAGTTCCGCATGCTGCCGTCGGAATTCTATATTCTCGAGCATATTCGCCGCACGGGCTCCTCCGAAGATATCGCGAGCCACACCTCCGCCTGGATGGACGATTTCGACCCGGCCAGCCCCAACTCACCCGCCGCGCGTCTCTCGGCATCGCTCAACGCCGTCGAAAGCGGCACCTACCAGCTCGGCGTCGCGACGTTCACCCTGGTTACCCGTGCGGGGAAAGGGTATACGAAAGACTTCCTGCGCATCGAGAGCTGGGGGAGCTACAACGGCATCCGCCGCTCGCTCGAAACCCTTCTCGAGGTCGAGGTCACGCATTGAACCGCTCCGGCATCACCTTCATCGAGCTGATGGTCACCGTCTTCATCGTCGGCCTCTTCACGGGCGGGCTGTATTTCGTCTACAGGAACGGCATGAACGCCTACCAGGCCGCGTCCTGGCGCCAAGAGCGCACCCGCCAGACGGAAATGTTCTGGAACACCATCCGGAAAGCCCTCGAAGAGGCGACCGACACGCTTATCCGAGACGGCACCGGACCCGAATGGGTCGTGAAGGCCGATCCGCGCCCCCTGTTATGGAAGAAGGCCACATCACCGGCAAACACCATGGTGCTCGCATGGAAAACCGATCACCTTTCCCCGACCGGCGATCTGGAGTATCGTCTGGCTTATCAGATCTCGCTGGTCGAGCGCAGCCTGCGCATGAGCGCAAGCGTCGAAAGCGGCTCCCCGCCTCCGGGCTTTCAGGCCATGGTGGACCGGGTCATGGTCGATGACGTCGTCTCGTTCGACGCGAAGGCGGCATTGATCAGGGTTAATACGGGAGGAGAGTATCGGGAGTATATCGACACCGGCACGGGAAGTCCGTCAGACCCGGTCACAGGAAGCATCCTCGAGCTGTTCATCGCGCTCGCACCGCCCCCAGGAGCGTCGTTTCCAGCCGGCCGACTGCCTCTGAACGGGAAATTCAAGCTCGCCATCGGCACGGCGCCCCTGTAGATGAGGGTTCGAAGTTTGAAGAGGGGCGTTTGAGGGACGGAGGGAATTGGTGTACAATTCCCGGTATCCGATGAATATAAACCGAAACTGAGCCGCATGCGACGCCCCATCCTGGCGCTGATTTCTCTTGCGACGTTTCCTGCTGCCGTTCGGGCGGCGGAGAGCGTCGAGTTCATCTTGCCCCCGAATCCCCTGCCCTGGGCTCTGTTTTTCTTCGCATCCGCGATGGCCGTCATGCTGGCAGGCTGTCTTTTTTATATTTTTAGATATGCCATGGGCGACCGGCGTATCCGCCTGGGCGACGAAACGCGGCAGCGTCTCGAAAAAGCTTATGCCGACCGGCTGCGCGAGGAGTTTCAGAAGAAGAACGACGAGCTCAAGACCCGGTTGCAACAGGTTCGCCGGCAGGCCTCGATGCTCTTCAGCAAGGTCAAAAACCTTACCACCACCCTCGACCCGGAAAAAGTGTTCAACGCCATCACGGAGATGCTCGTGCAGGAACTCGGCGTGGCGCGCTACATCCTGTTTCTCCACGACCGTTCCAGGAACGAGTTGTATCCTTTCCGATGGGCCGGCTTCAAGGACGAAATCAGGGACTCCCTGATCCTGCCCGTCGACAAGGTCGAGCATTTTCTCACCTGGTCGTTCTCCCGGGGACAGCTCGTCTATCGGAACGCCGCCCTCGATGACCCGGAAACACGGGGTCTCGTCGACCGCGACCCTCTACCAGACACACTCGTGGCGATGCCCATCGGCATCCCAGGCGAAACGTTTGGAATGATATATATCGAGTCATTTCAAGACAACCGCCAGGAGGTCGACGAGGCCGACCTGCGGTTCATGATCTCGCTCGTTTCCTTCATGGGCATGGCGATCTCGAACGCGAACGTATTCCTCCAGACCCGCACCGAGCTGACGTCATCGAAGCAGCTCAGCGAACGCGAACTCGCCGAAAAGAAGAAACTCAAGGAGATCTTCTCGAAATACACTTCGGCGGAACTGGTCGATACGCTCCTGGCGAACCCCGGCTCGGTCAACCTCGGCGGCATCGAGAAGAACGCGACGATCCTGTTTTCGGATATTGCCGGGTTCACGGCGTTCAGTTCAGGCATGGCCCCGGCACAGGTCGTAGCCGCAATGAACGAGTATCTTTCGGCGATGACCGACGTGGTCCTCGAGCACGACGGGGAGATCGACAAGTTCATCGGCGACGCCGTCATGGCCAGGTTCGGCGTTCTCGGCGACCTCCCCTCTTCCGGCAGGGCGGCAATCGAGGCCGCCCTCGCGATGCTCGACCGTTTGCAGCAGCTCCAAGCCAAATGGGCACAGGAAAACCGCGAATGCTTTAAAATTCGCATAGGTATAGCAAGCGGCCCCGTTCTGGCCGGCAACATCGGTTCCGAGCGTCGTCAGGAGTTCACGGTCATGGGTTCCACCGTCAATCTCGCATCGCGACTCGAGGCACTCAACAAGGAGTTCAAGACGACGATCCTCGTCGACGAGAACACCTTTGCCCAAGTGGCCAAAGAAGTCCGCGCCATTCCGCACGAGAATGTTCAGATCAGAGGGATGGAAGGCCGTGTCCGCGTCTATGAAATCCAGGGGATGATCCGGGAAAAGCAGGAAAAACCCAAGGAATTCGTGAGCGTCCGCTCCCGCCTGGCCACCGCCCAGGCTGAACCCGTCGCCCCGGCCGCGCCCGCCGACACCCCCGCCTCCTCCAATGCACCATCTCCAGGAGAACCGCATGACGAGCCATCGTGATCGCCTGATTCTATTCGACATCGACGGAACCCTTCTTTCAGCCGACCGGAGCGGATACCATGCGATCGAGCGATCGATGATCGACGTGCTCGGCGCCGCGCGCGGTCTCGAAGGGATCAGACTCGACGGGAACACCGATCTGAACGCGATCAAGCAAGTGTGTATCCGCGACGGCAGGGCGTTTCCCGACCCGGAATCGATCTCGAAATTCAAAGACCACTACACGGCGATCCTGCGCCGGGAAATCGCCGGCAAGGGTCATCTGAAACCCGGCATCGAACCGCTCCTGAATGCCCTCGCCTCGTCCGGCCGCGCCTGTCTCGGACTGGTGACGGGCAACATCCGCGAAGGGGCCCGTATCAAACTCGACCGGTTCGGTATCGCCGGCTATTTTCCCTTCGGCGCGTTCGGCTGCGAGCATCCGACGCGCGCCGAGCTGGTCGGCCTCGCGATGCGTCGTGCCGCCGAACTCGCCGGGAAGCCGTTCAGCCCGGAGACGGTGACGGTCGTCGGCGACACCGTCCACGACGTCGCCTCCTGCCACCCATGGGGCGTGCGGAGCCTCGCCGTGGCCACCGGATCGGCCTCACGGTATGAGCTCGAAGCCGCCGGCGCGACCTGGGCTCTCAACGACCTCTCGGATCTCGACACCGTCCTGAAGCTGCTACTCGACTGATGACGCCGCCCCAGCATCACCGCACCGACCCCGAAACTGCCGGTTTCGCATCGCATGCGTCGGGACCGGATAAAAAGACCGTCGCCTACTATGACGATCGCGCCACGGCCTACACCGAATCCTCGTGGCAACAGGATCTCTCGTTTCTCCTGACCCCGTTCTGCGACCGCCTGCGTCCCGGGTGCCGCGTGCTCGACCTCGGTTCGGGCGCGGGGAGAGATTCGGAAGCCCTGCGCCTGCGCGGATTCGAAGCCGTCTCCCTCGACGCATCGGCCGGCCTGATCGCGGCACACAAGGCCCGGGGCGGCCGGCTCCTCCTGCGCGGCGATTTTCTGCGCCTTCCCTTCCGCGACGCGTGTTTTGGCGGAGTCTGGGCATGCGCCTCCCTTCTGCACGTACCGGCAGCGCAGGCTCATGATGTATTATGTGATATATACCGTCTCCTTCTGCCGGGCGGCGTTCTCGCCGTGTCACTGAAAATCGGCTCGGGCGAAAACCGGGACGAAGACGGCCGCCGTTGGACGTTCTATCTCCCCGAAACGGCGCGGACAGCCCTCGAGCGGGCGAACTTCAGAATCCTGGAGGAAACCCGCAACCTCGACACCTCCGGCCGCAGCATCGAATGGCTCAGCCTCCTGGCCTCTCCAGCCCGTTCCCCAGGATGAACTTGCCGGTTTCGGATTTCTCTGTATAATGAAAAGATACTGGTACACAAAGCTGCCCTATTGGGGAGGATGAACGTATGAACGCACGAGTACCGATGCCGGTCAGATATATCGCGGGGGTTGCCTGCATTTTCGTGCTGCTGGCTTCTTCCGTCTCATCGGCGTGGGACAAACATTTTCTGCTGACCAGCGTCGCGGTGAACGCCCTGGAGGACGAACTGCCCGCCCTGGGCAAGGTGGTCAGGCCGACCACCCTCGCCTCGTTCGTCGCCCGGAACAACGAAGCGCTCAAGACGGCGCTCCGCCTGTTTCACGACTGGAAACAGCGGGCGTACACGTATCCACACTGGCTCCTCTCGGACGCGAATGCCGCGCTGCTCCGCCAGCCCGGAACGATGTCCCAGAAGCAATTCCTCGAGATTCTCGGCGTGGCCCCGACAGCCTTCTCGAAGGTCGTCTTCCCAGCCGGCTTCGATGCCGTTCAGAACGCCGCCCTGGCGAACCCGAACATGGCGCGTAGCTTCGGGGACTGGCTGGTCCTGTTCTCCGACGAACCCGACTGGGGCATGGATCAAGGACTGTTTGGCGCCGGCGACCCGCGATACGGCGAGATCCCCTACGGTTCGCTGAAGGGAACGAGTTCCCAGGCACCGTTCCACATGTATTTCCCCTGTGAAAACTGGATTTCCCTCAAGATCAAGCCTTCTCTCAAGCAGGGTATGACCCATCTGCGCTTCGTCGCGTTCGCCAATCTGGCCCAGGTCGCGCTGTGCGCCGGCGACCGGTACTGGGCAGCCCGCTTCCTCGCGAGCACCATTCATTACCTGCAGGACATGACCGCACCGTATCATGCGAGTGCCGTGCCGTTCCTCAATCCGCTGGTCATCGCGAAAGCCATCCTGGCGAAAGACAAAGAACGGTTCAGCAGCGACAACACGCAACTGCTGTCGAATCGCCATTTCCTCTTCGAGGCCGTCGCAGCACGCATGCAGATCCTCGGCGCTGCAGCCCCGGAAAAGCTGTATTCCGGCCTTTCCCAGAAGGTCGCCGCCCTGTGCGCCGCGCAGGACGAGCAGGATGATCCGCCCACCACGATGCTGATGAAGCTGTTCAAGGCCCGCAACAAAAGCGCCTTCGACCGCGCGCACAAGATCGACAAGCTCGTGGGCAAAGCCTTCCCGAAGAAACTGGTCGGCGACCCAAGTTACGACCCCTTCGCCGACGGCGCGTTCGACGTTTCGCCCTATTTCCCCGACACGTCCGTGCAAAGCTGGATCGACGGCCACCGGAACAAAAAGACCCCGCTCCTCAACGAGATCGGCGGCAGCCTCTCCAACGCCGTCGAGGCGACCCTGGCCGCTCTGATCGCCGTTCTTCGCTGATCTCACCAACACTTCCGGAATAATTCCCCGCTCCCCCCGAACCGGCCGCTGTGTTACATTTGTCCCTGAGCTTTCAGGGAAAATGTGCGGCCGGTTTTTCCTGGCCGGCAATCAGGCACTGTCCCGCGCCGGCAGCGGGAACGAGAACGAGAAGGTGAGAGACACGTGAGCGTTTACCGATCGAATGACGTCGTCCAGGCTGCCCGTGGCCTTTCCGAGACGGCGGTGACGGAAATCGAGGAACTGCGCAAACTCAAGGCCGAAAACACGGCGGCTCTGAACGAGGCCGTCAGGGCGCGCGAGGAGGAGGCTCTGCGGCTTGCCGTAGCCCTGCTTCCCGAGTTGAGCCCGCCCGCGCTCGAGCGCGCCGCGCTCCTGACCGGCTGTCCCATCCTGTCGCGCCCCGACCTCGTCGCCCAGCGCGAAGAGGACCGACACGCCCGCACGGCCGAACTCGCCGAGGCCGAGGCCGACCCGCGCTTTTCCAACGCCGAGAGCATCGTCGCGAGGCTCGGACAAAAACGCGCGGAGCAGCTCGCTGAGTCAGAGCCGGCCCGCCAGCTGTCGGCCAAGGCCCAGCATCCTCGGCTGAACAGGCTGATGGAGTCCGGATACGATACTCCTTCCTATAGAACGGCCTTCTGGCAACTCGAGTTCTACGACGACTGGAAGGCGGGCGACGAGGTTCTCGAGCGGTTTCCCGGCCTCGATGCATTCGCGCAGCTCCGGCCGAAAATTCTCGACGCCTGGAAAGCCATCGAGGAGTCCGACCGGGCAATCTCCGAGACGGACGCCCTGCTCGCCGACGTCGAAGCCGTCAGGCAGCGCAGCGACGAACTCCGCGGGTATCTCGAGCACCTCGACGAGCGCCACCTCGAGCGGGCGCACGAACTTCTCGTCCGGTATCTGCTCGATGGCGACATGGCCGCGATCGACCGGTGCATCTCGGCCGCCCCCGACCTCGCCGAAGCGTTCAAGGTTCTTCGCGGCACGGCTGCGAAAGCCCTGTATCTCGAACGCATCAACACACAGCTCGATGCCGAACTGACGCAACTCGGGGAGCTCAAGAGCAAGGCCGACCGCGACACCTACAAATGGCAGCGGCCGAAGCGATCCCGCGACACCCTCGCCGATACCGATTACGACCGTCGGTATATCGCGCCGCGCGACAAGATCCGAAGGCGGCGCGAACGGTATGCCCGGATGGCCGGCACCGTTCGCGGCTTCAACGACTACGGCCGCGTGAACCTCGCCGGAACCGTCCTGTGGTGGGATGTCTTCACGGACGGCTCGTTCGACGGCGACTTCATTCCCGAAGTCTCCGAGTTCCGCCACGATCACCCGGACTACGAAGGACCCCAGCACCATCTCGATGCGGAAGAGGCCGCGGCGGCGGCCGAGGCGGGGCTCCTACACGGCGGAACACTCCCCGGTCGTTACGTCGACGCATCGTAGCCGCGTTCATGGGCCAGACGCTTCGGATCGTGAACTACGCCGTCAACGGGGCGGGGGTCGGGCATCTCACCCGGCTGACCGCGATTGCCCGATGGCTCCGGCGGTACGCGCACGCGCTGGATATAAAGCTGGAGATATGGTTTCTCACGTCCTCCGAAGCCGATGCGCTGCTTTTTCACGAGCGGTTCGCCTCGTTCAAACTGCCGTCCAAGACCTCCGTGGCCGAGACCGGGATCGACAAGACCGCCTATCTCGCCCTCGCCAAGCAGTGGGTCTGGCACTCGCTCGGGCTTCTGCGGCCGGACCTGTTCATCGTGGATTCGTTCCCCAGAGGCAGTTTCGGCGAACTGTTGCCGGCGCTCGACCTCTGCCGGAAACGGGCGTTCATTTTCCGTCCGATGAAATCCGCGTTCGCCGAGCGGGCCGAGTTCCAGGCGATGCTGCCGCTCTATGACCGTATTCTCGTTCCCGAAACCGATGCCCCCGTGCCGGTGCCCGAACAGATCCGCGCGCGCGTGACGCATGTCGGCCCCGTCATCGCACGTGAGCGGGCCGAACTGGTTTCGCGCGACGCGGCTCGCAGGCATCTCGGCGTGTCTGACGACCGCCTCGCCGTCTACCTGTCGGCCGGCGGCGGGGGCGACCCGACGGCCGCCGCCCAGCTCGAATCGACGATCGCCGCCCTCGCGCCCGATCCTTCACTTCACCTCGTCGTCGGGGCCGGGCCGCTCTACCGCGGCCGCCAGGTTCCGGGAGAACGCATCACCTGGCTGTCGGGGCTCGGCGCCGCCGAGCTGATGGCCGGTCTCGACATCGCGGTCTGCGCCGCCGGCTACAACACCTTCGCCGAGCTGATGCAGGCCGGCGTACCGTCGGTGTTCCTTCCCCAGGAGAAGATCGCCGACGAGCAGGATGCCCGCGCAGCGAGAGCTGTGGCTGCCGGAGCGGCGACGTTTCTTCCCCCGGGCCCCCTGTCGGAAACCCTGCCTCCCCGGGTGACCGCCTGGCGGGATCCCGCCGCCAGGCAGAAGGCCTCGGCCGCGGCGCATACTCTCATGCCCGACAACGGCGCCCGGCTCGCGGCGGCGGAGCTCCTCCGGCTCCTTCTTCCGGCCGCGCAGGTCGAAGCCGCCGAAGCCCTGGTCGGAGACGGGATCCTGCGCGCCTCGGCGGAGCTGAACCTTCCCGAAGCGCTGTTCGTCGATACGGCGCAGGCCCTCAATCACGACCACGGCCACGACAAGGGCGCACCGGATGCCGACCCTGCCGTGGCCGGCGCCGGCGCGATCGAGATCGCCACAGAGGCTGCCGGGCGCGGCCTGCCGGTTGAAGCCGTGCTCCGTGCGGTCGTTTTTCTTGCGAAACGGCTTCCCGGGGCCACCCCGCACGTCCGGGTCGATGCCGCGCGGCGCCTCATGGACGCTGCCGCGCCGTTCGGCGACTGGGCAGGCCTCATCGCCCTGCTCAAGATGTTCGGGAACGAGCGTGCCGACGCCGCCGGGTTCGCGACCGAACTGTGCGCATTTCTCGGGCATCTTCTCCGACGGAAGGAAGACCTGTATCGCGGCATCGCCCGGCTGACGGCGTGCCAAGCCTCAGACGGCACGCCCGTTTCGAACATCGAGTTGGTGCGCTCGGCAATGAGGAGCATGACGTGACGCAAGGCCCCGTGACCCTGCATCTCGACATCACGAACGCCTGCAACACCGACTGCGTGACCTGCTGGGACCATTCCCCGCTCCTGGCATCCCCGCGCACGCCAGCCTGGAAGAGCCTGCGGGCCAACGTCGATTCCCTGCTGACGACGGTCGCGGAAGCCGCCTCCCTGGGACGTCTCTCGAGCGTCATCGTTTCGGGCATGGGCGAACCTCTCACCCATCCCCGCGCGATCGAACTTCTCGCCGGCCTGAAGGCGATGAATCTCGACGTGACGCTGATCTCCAATCTTCTCGCCGACGCCGCCGACCGTCTCCCGGCCGACGGCGTCGATACTATTCTTATAGGTATACACTCCGCCGACGAAGCGGGTTACCGTGCCTTTCACCCCTCCTCAGCCACGGATTCCTGGGCGAGGCTCACGAGGCGACTCGCCGCCAGGCGAGACGCCGGATGCCGCGACAGGCACGTCCAGGTCGTCTGCTCCCTGAACGCAGATCGGATCGGCGACATGATCGATCTGGCCGCCGTCTATGACGCCGAGCGGGTGAATTTCAAACTCGCGAGTCTCGGACGCGGCACCGAAGCCGTGCGCGTCACGGACGAACAGCGGCGGCGCCTGCTGGACGAATGGATCCCCGAAGCCTCCGCCCGCGCCGAGCGCCGCAGCGTCAGGCACAACCTGGCCACGCTCCGGGCGCAGGTGCTGGCGGGCGGGTCCGCGACGGCCCCCATCGCCGAGGTCGGGTGTCACATGGGCGACCGGTACGCGCGGATCGCCGTCGACGGCACGGTCTATTTCTGTTGCAACACCGAGACCGCGATCGGCAGGCTCGGCGATGGAACACGTTTTTCTTCCCTCTGGCACGGTTCCGACTGGAACGCGATGCGCGGGAGGCTCGCTCGGGGAGAGTATTTTCCCGGATGCACGCGGTGCGGAAAGTTCGAGCAGAACGCAAAACTGGCCGCGAAGCTCCGTCGGGCGGAAAACGCCGCATGAGACAGCCGACGATTGAGTGGCAGGTGCTCGGCTCGTGCAATTATAATTGCAGCTATTGTATTCAAAACCCGAAGCATCGCGTCGGCGTGCCGGATGCGAACGCGATCGCCGCGATCCTCCGGTTCTACGCGAAGCTGCCGATGCGGTATGAGATCAAAATGAGCGGCGGCGAGCCGTTCACCCATCCGCTGTTCCTCGACCGGATCATCCCGGGCCTGGTTTCGGGCACGCCGCACCTGCTCTCGGTCCTCACGAACCTGTCGGCGGAAAAGGGCGACCTGGAACGTTTCGCCCGGCGCGCCGCAGGCCGGATCGGGATCGTTTCGGCATCGATGCACCTCGAACGCGTCACGCCCGCAGCCTTCATCGACCGGGCCCTCCATCTCAGGAGCCAGCTCACGTCCGACGCCCGGCTCGTCGTGAATTCGGTGCTGGTTCCCGGCCGGCTCGAAACGATCGCTCGCGCCGCGGAGATGGTGAAGGCGGCGGGGCTGCGCTTCTTCCCGCAGGTCATGAAGACAAAACACGGGATCGCAGCCTATGCGGAAGACGAGAAACCCCTGCTGGCGGAGCTTCTCGGGCACGCGCCCACGCCGCGCGAGGCGAACCTCGCGCCGAGTTACCGCGGTCGCCGCTGTCATGCGGGCATCGAGTATTTCGTCGTCACGCAGTCCGGCGACGTCTGGAGCTGCAGGACCGCGCGGCGCAACGAGACGGGGCATCTGGGCAACGCCGTCACAGGCGATTTCCGGCCGTTCCCCGAGCCCCGCGTCTGCCCGTGGGATATCTGTCCCTGCACCGTTCCGGCCAACCGCGGCATGATCGAGGGCCTCCCCGCCGGAGGGACAGGCGCATGAACGCAACGCCGCGGCCGCCGGAGGGCGTCGTCAGCTGGAACATGACGACGGTTTGCAATCTGCACTGCTCCTACTGCACCCAGCGCCACAAACGTGACCGGGGCCGTCCTCCCCGCCCCGCGGAAGCGTTCACCCCGGGGTTCTCCCGCCTGCCCGGCCGGTGGGAGATCAAGCTCTCGGGAGGCGAGCCCTTCATGCACCCGGAGCTCGACGACATCGTTTCGACCATTGCGTGCCTCGGCCACCGCATCTCGGTCGTGACGAACTTCACGGCACCACGCGACAGGCTCGCCGCCTTCGTCACGGCGGCGAAGGGCCGCATCAGCGTGTTCGCCTGTTCCCTGCACCTCGAGCACGTGAACGACACGACGAAGCTCGACGAGTTCGTCGATCGCGCCTGCTGGCTCGCGAAACTCCTCCCGCAAGACGCCGTTCCCGGGCTTCCCCGGCCGCATCTGTGCGTGACCTCCGTCGCCACGCGCGCGGCCCTGCCGCATCTTCCGGGGCTGGCCGCCCGTTTCGGTAACATGGGCATCTCGTTCAAGATCCAGCCGGAGAAGCAGAATCGCGACGTCATCGAGTATACCGAGGCCGAACGTGCCTCCATTCTCGCGCTCGGCGGCCATAATATGACAGGCGATATACAACACTCGTTCAAGGGACGGCCCTGCTGGGCCGGCTCACGCGCCTTCATCCTCGACGACCTGGGCGGAGCCTGGCGCTGTTACCCGGCCCGCCGATACAAGATGGAGTCGCTCGGCGACTTCACCGGCGAACGGTTCACGTTGAACGACGCGCCGCGCCCCTGCCTGTATGACTACTGCAACTGCACCGTTCCCATCGCCCGCGGCATGATGCCGACGGAGCATTCTCTGTCATCGGAGTCGGAAATATGAGATACAAGACGTTCCGCGCCCTCGTCATCCTCGGCCTGCTCGGCACCGCAGGCGGCAGTTTCTACGCGTTCCAACAGTATCAGGCCCAGTCCGAACGGCAGGAGCAGGCGCTCCGCCGCGTAAACGAAGATCTCGAGCGGTTTCGGCAGGCACAGCGCCAACGGGAAACATCGGCAGCCGTTCCCGCTCCGACGCAGGTCACAGCACCAGCCGCTCCGGCCACCACGACGAACCCTGACGCGAAGCTCCCGGCCGGCTTCGTCGCGGTGCGGCCCATGGACGTGGAGATTCTCGCAGCGGCAGCGGCGAACATCTCCGGCGACAAGGTCAAGGACGCCATCCGAGGCCGGCCGTGGAAAGTGAACCTTTTCAAAGATCCTGGCCAGGCGAAGGTGAATCGCGTGAAAATCGATCTCGACCGCGACGACACGTGGGACGAGAAATGGTCCTGGGACCCGGAAGGACTCCAGCGGCAGGTCGCTCCGGCGGACGACGAGCAGTATACGATCCAAACCTGGTATGACGTGAACCTGAACGCCTGGTCGTCGGTGAAACCCGCGTCCGGCCCGGCTCCGACCATCGCCGAAGCGGCTCCCGGCGTTCCCGCGAAACCCACCGACGGACTCGCCCTGAGGCCGATGGATACGGACATTCTTGCCGTGGCCGCGGCGAATATTTCCGGCGACAAGGTCAAGGATGCGGCGAAGGGGCGCACCTGGAAGGTGAACCTGTACAAAGACGCCGGCGAATCGCAGGTGAACCGCGTAAAGGTCGATCTCGACCGCGACGACAAGTGGGACGAAAAATGGACCTGGAAGAACGGCACGGTGACCCGCGAGGTCGCGTCAAACGACGACGAAGTCTATGACCGGACGTTCATCCTCGACCGGGCCGGCAAGGCCTGGACGCCCCGCTGAGATCAGGGAAACGCCCGACAGAGCATCGACTCGAACAGGGTCCCGGTCCTGCGGGCTTTCAGCAGCGATACCGCCGTCCAGGAGAAGTCGTCCTGCCTGGGCTTGATGAGCGTGGCCAGGATCGGCCGATCGAGCTTGGCGAGATCGAGCGGGGGAAGTTCGGGGATCCAGGGAAGGGCGACGGGGGATTTGGCGGCCCAGTATCCGCGTCCCGTGATCGGACCGCCGTAGGCAGCCGGCATCAGGCCATTGTCGGCGAACGCGACCAGCAGCGGGTCGAGGGCCGCCACGGTGCTCGGCAGCGTGTCATGCATCAGCACGATGCCTCCGCGCGTGCCGTTTCCGAGGTGGAGCTGGCGCTTCACGTTTTCGCAGGTGCGCGCCATGCTCCGGTTCCGCCAGTCGTAGGGATCGACGGACCAGAGCATCACATCCATTCCTTCCTGCCTGACGGCCTGAAGAACGTTCTGGTTCAGGGCGCCATAGGGAGGTCGGAACACGCGGGGCCTCGTTCCCGTGATCTTTTCCACGAGGGTGTTGAGCTGGCGTATCTCGTCGAGTGTCTTGGCCGCGGTCGCATGTGCAAGGTTTGCATGGTGGGCGGTATGGTTTCCGATCACGTGTCCTTCAGCATGAATGCGGCGAAGAATCTCGGGATATTTTCTGACGTTCGTCCCCACGACGAAAAAGACCGCTTTCAGATCGTGCTTTTTCAGGGTGTCGAGTATGTAGGGGGTCGTATTCGGGTTCGGACCATCATCGAATGTCAGCAAAAACTGCCGGTTGCGGCCCATCGTCGAGGCGATGAATTTCCTGTTGTAGAACACGCTGTTGCCCTCGGTCGGCAGCCCGGCTTCCGTGGGGGTATTCACCGGAGACGCCGCGGCCATTGCGAACTCGACCCGCGAGGCAACTCCTGTGCCGGTCGCGGGAACGGCTTTGAGGTCGGTCGTTCCGAGAAACAGGAGAGCAGAACACATCGTTACAACGCGCAGGGCGCATTCGGTCATCTTGTTCATAGCAGAAAATGTATCGGCATTTTCCCGTCCGATTCTGAGAACCTCCCGTTATGGTATTCTGAGAGAAGCGACTTCACCATTCATATCATGGATTCACCTACTATGGAAAAGCAAGTCTTGTCGACGTTCCGCCGGGCAATCCCGGCCGCGGTGCTTGCTGTCCTGTTTTTCTGCGGGCTTTCGGCATCGGCTGGTGACATTCATGAGGCGGCGAAGCTCGCCGATATCGATCGCATCCGGGAAATTCTCGCCCGGAATGCGAGCGAAGCGAACTCCCTGACGCCCTACGGCACGACCCCCGACGGATACGCGATGGCACCGCTTCACTGGGCTGCCCGGATGGGGCATCTCGATGTCGCAAAACTTCTTCTCGCTCACGGTGCCGACATTTCCGGCCGCACGTCGAGGGGTATGACGCCGTTGCACATGGCGGCGCTGCGCGGCCTCGCCTCGATGTCCGAGTATCTGCTGGATCATGGGGCGTCGGCGGCGGTGACCGACTCGTTCGGCGCTACGCCTCTTCATCTTGCAAGCATCTGCGGCTCCGTTCCGACGATCCGTGTCCTTCTCGCCCACGGGGCTTCGGTCGATGCCCGGGAAAACAGCGGGGCAACGCCGCTGATCGAGGCGGTCCGGCAGGGAAAAACCGGCGCCGCCTTTATGCTCGCCTCGGCCGGCGCGGACCTTTCACGAGCGGATGATTCCGGTGAAACGGCCCTGCACGCGGCTGTCCGACGCCGGCACGACATTCTCGTCCGTCACCTGATCGCCGCCGGTGCTTCAACAGCGGCCCAGACCAGCCAGGGTCGGACGCCACTCCACCTGGCAGCGCATTTTCTCTGGCCCGAAGGTGTGAAGCTCTTGCTCGAGAGCGGCGCCCACACCGACCCACTCGACCGCGACGGAAGCACGCCACTGCTGTTAGCAGGACGTCAGGCCTACTGGGAACTGTCGATGACCCGCACCCGCGCGAAAGACCTGACGAAGTTGTTCGACGACATCCTCACGCTGTTCCTCTCCCACGGGGCAAACGCGGATTTCAGGGCTGGTGACGGCACGACGATCAAGACCCTCGCGTCCTTCATCGTCGGCACTCCCCGGTTCGAGCAGCTGCGCCGCAATACATCGGCCCGGTAAGGACGGTCATTTCTCACGTGCAGAAGCTTCGAACCCTCCTGAGAGCGATCCCACGACGAGCCGCCGTTGCCGCCGCTATAATATCTATTATTATTTATTTCGTCTGGGGTTTTGCCGTCCCTCTTGCCAGGTGGCAAATTTCTATACCAATAATTATTGATCACGACACGGAGGCGACGCTCCCCTACCCCACCCTCGAGACGACCGGCATCCTGGCAGCCTATCGCGCGGTCGCCACACCGATCCTGAAAGAGGAATCGGACCGGACCGGACACCGCTGGAACATCGCCTACATTTCCTCGCCATCGACGGGGCTTTTTCTGACGCTGACGGCCCCGTTCGCGTCCTCGGTCGCGGAGCGGTCGGACATCCTCATCTCACATCTCACCAACGCCCTGGAAGCCACCAGAAGCGAACTGTTCGCGAGCATCGGCCTCAAACTGGCGCATGAAATCGAACTTCTCGAGGCTGACCGAAACTTTTCCTCGCCCGACGAGGATCCGCTTTCGGACGAATCCCAACTCGAGAAGCTCGATGAGATGTCCCAGAATCTCACTCTCGCCGCTGAAAATCTCCGCCGGGAGCTCGCCGTGATCGAAGCCGAAGCCGCCCACCTGAAATCAGCCACGCGAAAGCCCCCCCACCGTCCCGCCCCGGCGAAGGCTCGCACCCAGATACGAGTACGCCCGTGCGAAGGTGAAGGTCGCGATGCACCCACCCTGGTCCGTGTCCCCGTGCCCACGCGCACGCCCTCCGTGCGGAATCCAGCCGCCACCACAGCCCAGGCTGATGCCGTGGCGCTCAGACGTCTGAAATCCGAAATCACCCGGATTCAGCAGGAGATCGAGCTGATCGCCCAGTCGAAGCAACAGGTCGACGCCCGTCGGCGCAGTGTCGCAATGACCCAGACCGGGCTACAGCAGAAGAGAACCGAGCTTGCGCACCTTCTCGAGCAGAACAGGGCGCTTTCAAGCCTGTTCAAATCGGGATACGGCAAACTCGATCTCTCACACCAGTCGCGCGCGTTCCCGTCGCGGATCCTGGATGCATGGTTCTCGGCACAACCGCTCGGCCTGCTTTCCGGGCCGCTCATCGTCTGGTTCGTGCTCCGCAGGAGAAAGGGCCGGTCGCAAGGCTCGATTCTCAGCGATCAGCCTCCCGTCATCGGCACCATTCCCGCCCTACCGAGTGAAACGGCCACGGACATGCTCCGGCCCCTTTCGTTCGCAGCGACATCACCCCGCGAAGCGCTCATCCTGACAAAAATCGCCGCCGATCTTGCCAGGAAGGCCGATGAGAATGAATGCCGCACGATCGCCTTCGTCGGATCTCATCGGGGCTGTGGCACGTCCCTCGCCGCCGCCCTTATGGCCGCAGCCTTCGCCAACGATCAGAAGCGACCTCTCCTGATCGATCTGCACTGGAAGAGTCCGACTCAGCACAAGCTCTGGTGGCTCCCCTGGGCTTCCGGGACCGTCAACTGGCTCGCCTCAAACGCCATACCGGCACAGATCAGTCACGGGAATTCGGACGAAACTGGGCATGCCGTCGTCGTTCCCGCCGGCCCCTTGCCGCCATGTCCGGAAAAAGCCATCGAATCAGCCCCCTGGAAGCTGTGGTTCGAGAATTTTCCCCGTGAATCGGCACAGTATCTGTTCGCTGATCTCGGAAACGTCGAAGACTCTCCCGATCTGATGGTAAGCCTCACATCGGCATTCGACGGGTTCGTCCTGGTATCCCGCCTGGAAACCTCGGACCAGGCCAAGAATGCCGTGGAAACGCTCGCACGGTCAGACAGGCAGTTCCTGGGCTACCTATATGCGGATGACGGGAACACGGCAGCATGAGATCATTTCCTGTCTTCCGAGGCATGTTCCTTCTTGCCGTCCTGCTGCTGTTTCCTATAAGAATGGGCTTGTGCGACACGCTCGAGATTCTGATGCCCTCCCGCCTGAATTTCCCGTCCTGGGTTCTCGACTCGCTGAGAAAACGCATCGGAACGATGCTCGCACACGAGGTCTCGCTCCACCTGTTCCCGATGTCGACCGACCTGGGCCCCGTCGATGTGGCTTCCGTTCCATTACTGCTGATCGAGGAAGGAACACATCTCGCCTCGGTCGCGGCCAACATGCGCCCCACCCCGGTCACTCTCCACGTCTTCTGGATGCTCGGCACGCGCATGGACCTCCTGGCACCCGTCGCGTCAGCGCCCCCGGCAAGCCTGCCGGAGTTCGACGTCCTTCTCGACAAGCTTCGGCTGCACAACCCCGAGCATTACCCGTGGTTCGAATCCCTCGAAGCGCCGCTGACGCTGTTCCGGCTCCGCCAGGCCATGCGATCGGGCCCGGTCGACATCACCCCCAACCGGATTCAGAAAGCCCTCGACAAAAAATGGCTCAACCCGTACTCGCTTGAATCGGATGAGAGCCTGGCCCATGAAGTGTTCGAAGCTGGCGACGCGGTGTTCACCTCACTTTGGGTTCCCGGCGATGCCGTCGCCTCGCCAGCCTCCGCGGTCACCGGCACGATCCGGTTCTCGCCCTTCCCCGGGCCCAATGGGCCGACGGCCGTCCCGCACATCCGGTTGAGGCTCTGGGTTGATCGCGACGATCCACGCTGGTCCGGTCACGGCGATGTGCCCTTCGTTCCCTCGAGGGAGATCGCACATGCCGTCTTCCTTCCCTGCGACATTCCTTCAGAGCGCCTCTGGGTGAAGCGCGAAGGATCGCGCTACTTCAACCGCCTCATCGAAGGCGAGCCCTGACTGGAGCAGCCATGTATCTCTCCCTGCGAGTCAAGATCCTGTCGGTGCTGTTCGCCGGCATCGCCGCGCTTGGTTTCATCTTCAACGAGAGTGCCACCCGCCTCATCGTCGAGAAAACCGAGGAGATCTTCCAGGAACGCGTCGAGACCCTTCTGCGGTCAATCCGTTCCTACTGGGAATCCGAACGTAACCAGGTCCTGCGCATGGCAACGCTGTATTCCGAATCCGACAAGCTCGTGAACTACTCGGTGTATGGCCTCACGAACCTTCTCCAAAAGGAGATGAACCGGCTTCTCGCCAATTCCGGCTATTACGAACTTCGCCTCCATCTGAAGTCCGGCCTCACCCTCTCGACCCGCGCCGCGCCTGTGCGAGGTTCGGCAATCGCCGCTCCCAATCCCCGAATGACCCTGTCGCGCATCGAGTTGTCAGGCATCGGTGACAAACTTATATTATCAGCTATAGTACCAGTGTTCAAAACCGAGGAGTTCATCGGCTTTCTTTCCCTCCACCGTGAGCTCGATGACAACCGCGCCCGCCGGATGGCGCGCAATCTCCTCGCCGACGTCACGATCGCCGTCCAGGACACGGTCATGGCGACATCTCTCCCCGCAAGAGCCCGTCAGGACCTCACCCAGGCGATCACCCAGAAGGCCGATGGACCAGCGCACATATTCACGCTCCGCATGGCCGGGGTCCTGCATTCGGTCGGCCAGGTCGAGCTGGCCGAAACCGTCGACAAGCAGCCATTCCGCATCTACTGCACCATCTCCCAGGAAGGCATGCTCGCACTGGTCTCCCAGGCGCGGAGCCAGACGCTGAAGATCACGATCCTGGCACTCGCCGTCGTCATGCTCATTTCGGTCTTTCTCACAAACCGGGTGCTGCTGGCACGCATCCGACAGGTGCGCGACGGCGCCCGGCAGCTTTCCCATGGCGATCTTTCCTATCGCCTTTCGGAACGAGGCCATGACGAACTGGGCGACCTCGCCCTCTCGTTCAACGAAATGGGAGCCGCGCTCCTGAAAGGCCGTGAAGACATTCAGCAGACGATCGACCGGCTCGAAACCCTGAAGACCTACATTCAGAATATCCTGGCGAGTCTCAGCACCTCCGTCATCACCTTCAACCGCCAGGGCTGCGTCGAAACGGCGAATGGGGCCGCATTCAGGGAGCTCGCCGGCGTCTGCACCCCCGAGCCGGGCCTTCCCTTCCGGAAACTTTTCCAGGTCATCCACCGAGATTCACGGCGTGCGTTTCTCAAGGCGGCCCGAAAGCTTCTCGACGATGGCGAGGAAGGCGCTCCCTTCGACGTTCAATTCGACCTCGGTGCCGGGGGCGGCGTGAAGGTGATGGAGACCAGATTCACCTTCCTTCGTGACGCCGATCAGAAACCCTACGGAATGGTCATGACCCTCGACGACATCACCCAGCGACGCATCATCGAGCAGCAGTTGTACCACGCGGATAAGCTGAGCTCGATCGGCCAGCTTGCCGCGAGCGTCGCCCACGAGATCAAGAACCCGCTCGCATCGATCAAGACCCTCGGCCAGCTCCTTCAAGAGGAAACGCCTACCGGTGATGGCCGTCGCGAATATATCGACGTGATCGTCTCGGAGGTGAACCGGCTCAATGGCGTGGTAGAGAAACTGCTTACCTACGCCCGTCCAGAAAAGTCGCAGATGCGCCGCATCAGGTTTGCCGAACTCATCACCCACGTCCTCGCCCTCGTCGATCACGAGGCGGGGCGCCATCGCGTCGGGCTGTCGGCCGAGTATCCCCCTGATCTGGAGATCCTCGTTGACTCGGAAAAGATCAAACAGGTATTGTTGAACTTGATTTTCAACGGCATCCAGGCCATGCCGGACGGGGGAACCGTGACGATATCGGCGAATCATGTCGCAAGCAGCCCCTGGTCCGTCATCCGGGTCGCCGACACCGGAACCGGCATGCCGGTCGAGGTCGCCGCCCGCGTCTTCGAACCGTTCTTCACGACGAAGCAGCGCGGAACCGGCCTCGGGCTTGCAATCGTCAAGAAGATCATCGACCTCCACGGCGGCAGGATCGAGGTCGAGAGCCGTCAGGCGACCGGAGGGGCCGCCGCGGGGACCACCTTCACCATCTATCTCCCGCAGGAAAGGAAGGAAGCGTAACCATGGCATTTCAATCGAACAGCATCCTGATCGTGGATGACGAGAAATCGATTCTCTTCAGTCTCAAGGCGGCACTGACCAAGGAAGGCTACACGGTGCGCACCTCCGAAAGCCCACAGGACGCCTTGAAACTGATCGAGCCGGGCACCTTCCAGGTGATCATCTCCGACTTCAACATGCCCGGGATGACGGGCGTCGACCTCCTCAAGAGGGTCAAGCAGGTCGACCCGGAAGTCGTGTTCATCCTCATGACGGCGTTCGGCAGCGAGAAGCTCGCCATCGAAGCGATGAAGGAAGGCGCATACGATTATTTTTCCAAGCCGTTCGACATCGACGAGATGCGCGTCGTCGTCGCAAAGGCCTGCGAGCGGTTCACCCTCGCCTGGCAGAAGAAGAACCTCGAGGAGCGCTTCCTCACCGAGACTGAATCTGACCGCATCATCGGTGTTTCCGAGCAGACGAAGCAGGTCAAAGAGCGCATCGAGCAGGTCGCGAAAAGCGACATCACCGTGCTCATCCAGGGCGAGTCGGGCACCGGCAAGGAGCTCGTCGCCGAGGCGATCCAGCGACAGAGCCTCCGCGCCAGCGGCCCGTTCGTCAAACTCAACTGCGCCGCCCTGCCGGAAAACCTGATCGAGAGCGAGCTATTCGGTTACGAGAAGGGGGCGTTCACCGGCGCCGCGGGCCGCAAACGCGGCAAGTTCGAAGTGGCGAGCGGCGGCACGATCTTCCTCGACGAGATCGGCGACATGTCGCTCAACACCCAGGCGAAGGTGCTGCGTGTCATCCAGGAGCGTGAGATCGAGCGGCTCGGCGGCAACGACCGCATCAAGGTCGATGTGCGGCTGATCGCGGCCACCCACAAGGATCTCAAGGCCATGATCGCCCAGGGCCAGTTCCGGGAAGACCTGTTCTACCGCATTAGCGTCGTCAACATCGCGCTCAGCCCGCTGCGAGAGCGGCCGGATGACATCACCCTGATGGTCGAGCACTTCGTCGGCATCGCCGCCCAGAAGCTGGGCCGCGCCCTGAAAGGCGTCGCCCCGCGCGCCATGACGGCCCTGAAGAATTTCAAATGGCCCGGAAACGTTCGCCAGCTCGCGAATATCATCGAGGGCGCCGCCGTTTTCGCCAAGGGAGACCAGATCGAGCTCGAGAACCTCCCCGAGGAAGTCAGGCTCGGCTTCGAGCCGGAATCGACGACATCCGGCCTCGATTGGATAGCAACAGAAATAGAAAAAGGCCGCACGCTCGACGAAATCGTCGCCGACATCGAGAAGGAAATGATCTCCCGCATCCTGCGGGCCACCGAGGGCAATCAGTCGCAGGCAGCCCAACGTCTCGGTATCAAACGCGGCACGCTCCAATACAAGATAAAGAATTACGGCCTCTCATGATTCCCATCGCGTAGGCGCGCACGGCAGTGCGCGCCTACGGTTTATAATATATAACAAATAATTTATAATTTGGAACCTCGGCTGGTGCCGTCACGGTGAGTTCGAGGTCGCCCCCGTTGGAGGTGGCGCCATCGTATTCGACCACGTCGGCGGCGAAACCGGGCATCGTGAGGGCGGCGGCGTTGATTGGCGACTCCGCATAGGAGAGGTGTTTCAGGCCGTTCACCTCGGAGACCCAGCCGCGGAGTGAGAGGTCCCTGAAACGATGCGCCTCGGCGGAGAAGCCGGGCAATGAAGCCGAAAGGCCCAGTTCGTCGCAGTACATCGCAAGCGCGAACTCGCTGAAGAAGCCTTCCACGCCTGTCGTCACGGGAACCGCATTGTTCAGCAGCGAGGTGGCGATGTCGGTGAACCCGCTCTGCTGGTTGTCGTATTCAAGCACCCTGATGGCGGCATACCCGCCGCAGCGCTCATAGAGATACTGCACGAACAGGTAGGAGAGACCGTAATTCGCGATGCTGTCCCCGTCCGGCCAGTGGTTCAGGGAAGCAGCGTTCGGGCCGTTCAGATACGTCGCGACCTGGCTGACCGGCGTCGGCATCTTCTGGGTGAATCCGTATCCCGTGATCTGTTGGGCCCAGACCGAGAGGCCTTCGTTGAGCCAATCGACGCCCCGAGCCCCTTTCTGGTTGTGATACATCATGTGCTGGTATTCATGCGCCAGGACGCCCTTGAAATCGTCGGGATTGATTTTCATCCACTGGTCCCACAGGTAGATGACTTCCGTTCCTGCGGAATGGGGCAATGCGGGGCTCTTGTCGCGCGGATGGAAGTATCCCAACGTGAAGATCCCGGCAGCCATGCCCTGGTTGATCTGCGGAGTGAGGAAGAGGATGACGCGGGGCTGGCCGTCGATATTCCCCTCCGGGTATTGCTGATGCGCGTTCACGCCATCCCAGCAGGCGGTGGCGAGCGTGGGCCGGATGGCGTCGAACCAGGCCGCGATGTTTTCCGCATCAGAGGCGACCAGCGCCGACCCGGAGGCATCGAGATAGACGAGGCAGTGAGTTCCCGTGGCGGCGAGCGTGCCCGTCGCGAGAACGTCGTTCGCGGAGTTCTCGGGAGCGGAACTCGTGAAATCGACCATCCAGAAGTTTGCCGTCATGGGCGCGTCGTCAAAAACGCTGGGTCGGATCGTTCGACGCGAGGACCGGACGGACGCTTTCCGGCACCAGGATCTGAGCATCGGCCCGACATCTCTGAATCGGCTCGTGGTAATCGACCCGAACACGCTTCCCGCGGGGCGTCGCGACGCCGGAAGTTCGGGAATATCAGTCGTCAAGCCGCCCATGACGCCCGTGAACGTCCAGGCATACATTCCATCAAGTGTCTCGGCGGATGTCCCGCCAGTAACCGATATGAAGGCAAGCTTTTCCCCGGGCTCGAGCGACGGAAGATGAAGTGTTCCATTATTCGCAACCGGGGAATTGAAAAAGTCATACACTCCATACTCCCCTACCGGAAGAGTTGTGAGTGTAGGATCATACGACGTCCAGTCGATCGAATTCGTGGTGTATCCGTTCACCTCGACCCTGATCGGAACCGTCTGTCCGGAAGGCACGACGTTCACCTCGGGCGCCTTGAAGGTGATTTTCGTTTTCGAGATGGAAAGGATCTCGTTCCCCTGGACGGTCTTGGAATCCCCCACTTTCACCTTCGTGACTGAGCTGTCAGGCACGAAATTCGAGCCATACAATGTCAGGGTCTTTCCGGGCACGGAACGGCGGGGACTCAGGTGCACGAGTTCGGGCTGTATGGTGATCGTGACGCTTGATATGCCGTCGAGTTGAAACTCGGGGCTGTTGATCGCCACGTCGAGGATTCCCGTCTCCGCCTTCGCCGGAAGCTGGATCCGGAGATCCCGGCCGGCGGCCGTATACCCGAGAACCGTGCATTCTAGGCCGTTCAGACGTACTCTGTTCGAAGAACCGACGAGATGGAAGTTGCGCCCATACAGGGTGACGATACCATTCGGTTTGGAAGACGCGGGCACCACTTCCCGTGCAACGGGTTTTGCCGTGAAAATGACGGGAGACACCTCGTGGGACGTCTCGCCATCGATAATGACCCTGACCTCGCCCGTTTCGACCTCGTCCGGCAACTGAACGGCGATCACACCATTATTCCCGGTGTTCCAGTCGAGAATGGACACTTCCTTTCCGGCGACCGTGACTTTTCCCCGGATCGTGCCTATACCGCGTGCAACGACGGAGATTCTGTCGCCGTCGGTTCCGAAGGCCGGAGACAGAGACACTACCTCGAAGTCGTGCGTCGCCGTCGCCGTCGCATCGGTCATGGTGAAATCAACCCCTTCGGTGATCATGCCGGAACGCACCCGGATGTTTTCCCTGTAAGAAGGGGTGTAACCCTGTGCACGCGCAGTCACCCGGTAGTCCCCGGCTGCAAGGTTCAGCATCAGGAACGCCCCGTTGCTGGCTGTGATCGCCTGAACGTTTCCGGCTTCGACGATCGCCTGGTCGATAGCGATCGAGGCACTCGACGTCACCGCCCCCGAGATGCCACCGGAATCGAGATCAGTGATATAAAGCGGTTTTCCGCCGGATTCATCCCCGGAAGAGTTCACTCCACCACAGCCGGTGAAACAAATCAGTGCACAAAAAAGAAGAGGGAAAAGACGAGAGAGCACCGTGATTCGTTTCCGGGGCACGTCCAAATTCCCTCCACCTCCCATAGGGGAGGCTGTGTGCATAGTGTAGAAAGTTGAAAGAATTCTGACAGATCGCCTATACCCTGTCAAGTTTGGTGCACTTTCTGCCGAAATCACTAGGGAGAAATTCTGTGTTCACGGTGCCACGTTCCAGAACGACAGGAGATACGTATGAGGCAAACAACAACGTCCACCTATTCAACTCCCATCCTGAAGGGAAGCAGGCTCGTCGCGGTCATCCTGCTTCTCCTCGCCGGCGTCGGCACGCTGTTTGCCGATATCGGGGAAGTGACTCTGACGGTGGATACGGAACCCGCGTATTCCTCAGGGATGATTTTCAACGGCGGCGCCAAGGTTACCCTGAAGGCCGCCTGGGCGCAGGGTGACACGCCACCGTTCGGCGCCACCTTCATGACCGGAGGGAGCGCGATCGGCACCGTCAACACCTCCGAAAAGAACGCTCAGTTCGTCACCTCCGGCGCCGCTCTCGGGCCCGGCGACAAAGACTTCACCGTCTCCGTCATCGAAACCTCGGTTCCGAACGCAGTCGCCAAACCTGGCACGGGCAACCGCACCATCTCGATCAACACCGAGGCTCCGAACATCATCGTCAGCATCGATAACGGTTCCAGCT
>JAGOCE010000133.1 GCA_017998915.1 Candidatus Ozemibacteraceae bacterium | reverse complement strand
TGGCAATCCTGTTCCCGAGCCGGTCGATCGGCCCGGGGCTTCACCGCTCGGGAACAGGATTGCCATGATCCGGTTGCTGGCAGGCGATATTGCAGGTCTCGAAACCATGAATGAGGCCGACCTGAAAGCCGTTGATTCGCGGAATCCGCACAATCTCTTCGAGGCGATGCGCGAGGCGATCCGGGACCGCGGTTCGGAAAACGACGAGTTGTTTCAGATCGTCGGTGAAGACGCCCTGAAAAAGCTCGTCGCGCGGCGTCAGCTTCCCGGAAAGAACGAACGTCGGACCCTGGTCGTGTATCCGCGGGAAGACGTTCCGCAAAACCGTGATCCGTCGATCAAGGCCCTTGAAACTGAAAGAAAGCTGGTCAGGCTGGGCGTGAAGATTCCCAACCTGTCGGGAAGCGATCTTAGGGCCCTCCTCAGGAGGGGCATCGAACCCGGCCCCGACGAAATCCCCGCATCCATTCTCACCTACATCCGCCGCGAAGGGCTGTACGGCCTTCCGGCCTCTCCGCTGACGCGGGAGCTTCTCGCCGGCTTCGAGCCCGACGGATATCTTGCCAAGCCGGTTCTGCTCCATGGGCCGACCACCGACACCGTCTTCGCGCCGGCGCATCTCGAAAGCATGCTGCCCCCTTCCGCTGCCGAGGGCTGGATCAGGGAAGGTTGCAGCGATTTCCCCGCCGCGCTCGCACCGCTTCTCGAAAAGCGGGCGATGCAGGTCGTCCTCTTCCAGGCGCCGACGACCGACGCCCTCGACTGGCTCGAGACGCAGGGTTGGCGCACGCTGTACGGATACGTGCCCCCCGAGGGCGATGACCGGCCGATGCTGTTCTTCGGCCGCCAGGAGAGCGCCTGGTATCTCTTCGTCACCGGCCTGTACGCGCAGGACCGTTTTGCGGGGCTGGTCGAGGAGATGCGATACCAATTCGCCCGGTTCCAGATCCCGTCCGACCGGCTGACGGTGCTCGTTCCCGTCCAGCCGGCGCCGGCCTGTGCTGGTGCCGATGAACCCCGTCGGACCGACTAGGAAGCCTTGTACAAGCCGATCGGTGAATGGGCGGTCGGCTTCTGCTCCCGAAACCCGACCAGCGCGATCCGGCAGGCGGTGTGCCTTTCCGGGTCGAGATGAACCGCCTGCGGCAACTAGAATGATATCGTATCAGATATATATTCATATTCCGTCGTCATGGGGTTGGAGCAACTGACATGAAAAGAGCTTCATATACAACCTGGGTGTTGATTCTAGGACTGTGTCTCCTTCTGTGTCATCCGGGGGCCGTTCAGGCGAATCCGATGTCGGAACAGATGTTTGAACGCGCAGGGAAGGGGATTCTGTTCGGCCTGCAGAGGATTTTCCTGGTGATCAACCAGGCAGGGCAGGGCGATTTCCAGGTCAAGCTTTCCTCATCCGCTTTTTCGGAAGGAAACAAACGGCTGAAACTCGTCATCGACGGAAAACTCAACGTCATCGGCTGGACGGTCAAATACTGGATCGCGAAACTCTTTCCGAACGAGATGCCGTTGCCCCAGCGCCCCGAATGCAGAGGATTTCTCAAGTTTCATCTGCCCGGCGGGCTTTCGGGCATCGCCGACGCCGCCGTCGTGAATCTAGGGTTCACGACGACGCTCGAGGTGAAGGTCGATGAGTGCATCCGGATGATCGGCATGGCCGTCGTCGGGTCGGGGCTGAGCCGTGTCGGCCTGTTCGAATCCGATGCGTTCCTGCAGATTCTGAACCAGATTCCGCAGGCCCAGGTCAAGTATGTGACGAAGAAGTTCTTCCCGAAGCTGTTCAACTTCCTGGCGCGCCGGTCGGCGAAAAAGTTTTTCGACGAACTGCTTCTCGACGGGCAGGTCACCGGAAGTCGTATCATGACGCACATCGGACTGGGCGAGATCACCGGGTTTGCCGTGAATTTCGGCCTCGGACTTGCCCGGAACGCCGCCGTTGCCGCGGCTCAGGGTGCTGTCGGGGCAGGCGTCGGCGCCGCCGTCTGTTCGCTGCCCATGTTCGGGAACATCGCTCTCGGAGCGGTGCTGGTGGCGATCACCGGGAAGGCGGTCGACAGCCTGCTCGATTTCGGCATGAACGCCTTCGAAGCCGGCATGTACCGCGACCGTTTCGCGAAGATCGAAGGATGGCTGCTGGGAACCTTCTCTCCCGGCGAGCACCAGGCGGAATGGCTGGAACAACAGGTGACCGCCGAAGCCCAGAAAGACGATTACTCGTCGATACAGCGGCTTGTCATCTACATCCAGCGTGTTCCCCCGCTCAAACGCGGCTTCTGGGAGTCTTACGTCGCGAAACTCCGCGTCCCTCTCGAGTTTCGGGCGCGCCAGGAAGGCTCCTGGATCGCGCAGAAATATCTCGGCATCCTCGATGTGCTGTTCGTCCAGTAACGGAACCGAGCAGGGAGGGGAAGTGGCGGGATAGTCGCTCAGCGCTTGAAGCCGGCGAGAATCTGTTCCTTCGTTGCGCCGTACACGGTGTCGATGGCGTTCCCCGTGCCGCTCGTGATCGCCGTTTTTGCGAACGTGCCCATGAAGTTCTCGATGACGTTGTCTGAGGTGTTCTTGGGCAGGACGTTGTTGGTGATCGCCGTGTTCACGTCGTTCTTGTAATCGTTGATGATTCCTGACTCGACCATGCCGGGAATTTTTGCGACGAGCTTCTTCATTTCGGCGGCGAAGTTCACGCGGCCTTCGGGGTCGTATTTGTAACGAGCAAGGCCGTTCGCATACATTTCCGAGATCAGGACGCCGTTCCAGCCTCCGTAGGTGTTGAGCGTCTCGCGCTCGGCCTGGACGAGGAGTTCGGGCATGCGGCGCTCGACGACATCCCACCGGATGTTGTTCGACTTCATCTCGTAAACCTTCTGCTCGACGAGGGCTGCCTTGTATTGCGACGGGCTGATGAGGGCGCGACGGCCGTCGAGGACGCGGGCTTCGTCTTCGGTGAGCTGTATCTTGCCGGCTTTGTAATCCTTGTATTTCTGGAGCGTTTCGTTCAGGCCGTCCACCCGCTGGGTGCACTGGGCATACTTGTCGTCGTAGGATTTCGCGATCGCCGTGATCGCCTTGTACCGGAGCTGATCGGCCGGCAGGGCGGCGAATTCGGGGTTGTTCGCCTTGAGGATCTCCATCATGGCC
Organism: Candidatus Ozemibacteraceae bacterium; assembly: GCA_017998915.1. Classification (GTDB taxonomy): domain Bacteria; phylum Muiribacteriota; class Ozemobacteria; order Ozemobacterales; family Ozemobacteraceae; genus MWAR01. The sequence continues at coordinate 6,886 of JAGOCE010000133.1, read as the reverse complement.
TCGACGTGCTTTTCACCGCCGGAAAGCTTGCCGAGTTCGAGAAGCTGGTTCAGCTTGATGTCGCGATCGAACTTTTGGGCGATGTCCTGCTTGGCGGTCACGTTCGTCGGGAGCTGTTCGTTGTTCTGGGCGACGACGCACTGCTGCATCCACTCCTGGCGTGCTGCGGACACTTTCGAATTGTATGCCTGAAGCGCTTTCGCGTAGTTGATCGGGTTGCGGTACGATTTGATATTCGGTTTATCCTCGACGAGGGCCTGATACTTTTCATACAGCGTGTTCGCCTTTTTCCAGTCTTCGTTCTGGAGTCGGTAGAGATCCTCGATGGCGGCCTTGCGTGCCTTGGGAGCGTCGTAGAGGTTGTATTTGAGGGCCTGCACCGAAAGCTGGCCGGCGCGCACGGCGAGATTGTTGGCGGCCGAATTCAGACCGGCTTCCATCGGCTTGATCGAGTCTTTCTTCGCTTCGAGGTCGGAGATGACCGAGTTGTAATATTCGTAGGCCGCGGTTCCCGGCTGGTAGGCGTTCCGCTCGGCGCGGATCTCGTCGATGTCGGTGTTGATGAACTGTTTTTCGAGCTCGGCCCCGGCCATACCACTGACGAAGTTCGTCGGGATCGTCGAGACGAGGCTGGAAAGCGCCTTTCCCTGCGCAGTCGAGCCGAATACCTTCACCGAAAGCCGGTCGGCCCAGCGGCCCTTGTCGTAGGTATACATCTTGTCGGAGACGACAGAGCCTGCGAAACCCGTGATGATCGAACTGAGGGCGGCGCGTTTGAGGTCGCGGGTGAAGTCTTCGGACGAGTAGCTTTCGCCCTTCATCGTGTCGATGTCGGCGCGGAGTTTGTTGAGTTCCAGGGTCTCGCTTGCGGTCAGGGGCAGGCCCGATCTCACGTGCGAATCGAGGATCGCGTCGATGCGCGCCTCGGCCGAAGCAATTTTTTCGGGGTAGTGGAACACGTTTTTCGCCCAGAGGTTCTTGACGGCGCCGCCGACGCTTGATGACACAGCGCTGCCGGCGAAGCCGATGGCCGCCTGGGTGAGAGCGACGCGGGTGATCGCCGATCCGACGGTGGGGCCGACGGTGCCGAACAGGCCGCCAGTCATCAGGTTGAACGGGGCCATCACGGCTTCGACGGCCGCGCTGACCGTAACGTCGCGCCAGATTTTCAGATCTTCCTTGGGCACGTCGCGATACTTCGCGTTCATGCGCTTTTCGTAGGCATACGTCATGACGCCGCCCATCGCCGCGCCGACAACGATGCCGCCGACGATCATCGCGACCGGGGACAGCGGCGCGAGCAGGGCGGTCGCGAGCATGACCGCGAATGACGGCACGATGGCCTTTCCGATGTTCCAGGCGATTTTCTCGAGGAGAGGCATCTCTTTCGAGCCCTCTTTCCCGAGGAACTTCTCTTTGAGGGCGGAGAACATCTTCCCGAACCAGCCCTTGGCTGTCTGCGGAACCGTCGTGGTGATGAGTGTACCGGCAGACGAGGCAACCTGGGTGAGGGAAGATTGATCCGAGGATGTATTTCCTGAACTCGCCGATTGCGTGGCCGATTCGGCCTGCGTTTCAGGAGCGTTGGTTACCTGTGCCCCGCCGCGTGACTGTGTGACGAGACGCTGATACTGGGAATACGCCTCCATGTAGGCGTTGAACTTCGATTGGATCTCGTCGATCGGCGCTCCGGAGGAGACGGCCGACGAATAGGCTTTGTACGTCGACTGATACCGCTCGTTCGCCGACTGGAGGGCGTCCGGAGTCTGTGCCAGTAACGGCGCATACCCTTGCGCAACGAGCGAAAAAATCAGCAGCCAGACGAGAAATATGCGTGATTTCAGCTTCATCATATTGGCAATTGTACGAACGGCAGGAAGAGGCGTCAAGTTCTCTGTGGTATACTGGTCCCGTATTCGGACTTCTTCACGACCGAACCGATCCAACGATTTTTACGGAGCCGACTGACGTATGAAACATCCTCTCCGCAGTTTCGCTACAAGCGTTCTCCTCGCAACATCACTCCTCGCCTTCGGCTGCGGCGGCGGCGGTGGTGGTGGCGGAGGCGTTCTCGGCCCCGACACGGGTTTCGAAGGGATCACGGGACCGCTCGATTTTGCGCAACTTACGACACCATCTGGATATACTTCCGCCGGTTGGCCTGTTCCGGCCGGTTCGGATAATTTTGCCGTTCCAGCGTTTTCAAATGATACGGTAGGGATTCTGCTTGCAAACTTCACATCGGCTTCTCAAACCATCGTCATCTCTGCGGATCAATCGATATTGTTTGCATCATCCCGTTCGGAGGTTGCCCCGGAAATTCGAGCTTTCGCTCGGAGCCGTGTTTCTGATTTCCATTCAGGCCTCCGAAGGCTCGAGCGTGAAAACTCCGGTGGGGGTTCTGCCGGAGTTTCAGCCTCAGTTCGTGCTTCACAGCGTTTCGCATTTCCGGGAGACACTCATGATTTCAAGGTGTACACCGACGGAAATTACATGACGGTTACGGGAAATCTGTATGTCTCTCAGGACCTTCCCGACAAAACGGGAAAACTGAAATTCTATTATGATAAAGATATTCCATTGTCGTCTTCGCTTATCGAGTATTATGATTCGATCATCAGCGGCTGGAATTCGATTTATACGACGATGCATTCGAGATTCGGAAAAGAGCTTCAAGCAAATGAAACTCAGACGGGGGCAACCCTTGGCAGTGATATATATGTTCTGATATCAAGAAGACTTTCCGAAATCGATCCGGACCTTGCGGGATTTTTCTACTCCGGGGATCTCTATCCGCCTGACCGGTTGACGAACGGCATCAGCAATCAACTGAAAATTTTCTACCTCAACCTGAGAGAGAGTGAGAATGCCCTCACGCTGGATATCATGAAAAGCACGATGGCGCATGAGTTCCAGCACATGATTTTTTACTCGAACCGAATCAGGAACGGCGTGACATCGGATGACGCCTGGTTGAATGAAACCCTTTCCGCCTTTGCCGAAAGCGCCTGCGGATTCAGCGTGGCGAACAAGAACAACCAGTCGAAGGCGATTCAGATGCAGGCTTACTTCGATGCGATGAATCGGGTCCCGTTGGTTCAGGATGACGGGTGGGGCAGCAACGCCCAGTATGGACAGGTCGCTCTGTTTGGTGAATGGTTTGCGGAAGAGTATGAAACGAGTGTCTCCGCGCTGAAGAAGCTGTATGCGAGCAAAAAAACGGGAATGGCTGCCGTCGAGGAAGTGACGGGGAAGTCGTTCGAAACGATCTTCTCACAATGGATGCTCGCGATGTACCTCGATATGCCAGGAAGTATATATGGATTCGACACTCTCGATTGGAAAGAATACGATTTTCCTGGACTGGCGCCGATAACGCTGACCGGGCCGATTCAGGCGAATAAAGGGAACCTCATTGCGGATGCATATCTCCCATCATCTTCGATCACTCTCATGCCCATGTCCTGCTACATGATCAGGTTTGCCGGGGGAGGAAATTCGGAGGCTCTCGACTTCTCCATGCAGCCAGGCAGCGAGGTCACGGTTTTCGAACTCGGGAAATGACCAGGAGAAAGGCACCGGCGAGGCTTTCCTACGAAGGAAAACCTCGCCGGTGTATTATCTGGGATCAGAAAAACTCCGAATTCGTGATTCCGGCCCTCATTCCTTGATCGCGATGCTGGCTGGGCCCATGCGGCGGGCTTCGTAAAGAGCGTAGGTGACGCGTTCGATCATGGAGGCGGTTGTGTCGTCGTTTTTGACCGAGGTGAGACCGAAGCACATCGATGTTTTGAGTCCGTGCTTGGTGAAGGTGCGCGAGGCAAGTTCGTCGCGGTACCGCCTGATGACGGCCTCGGCCCGTTCGATCTCTGTGTTCGGGAAATACATGATGAACTCGTCGCTTCCGAATCTTCCGAGGATATCGACGCCGCGGATGCAGAACTTGAGGGCGTCGGAGAGTTCGCGCAGGAGTTCGATGCCGGAGTGCGAACCGCAGGATTTTATGATCGGCTTGAAGTTGTCGACGTCCATCACGATGAGCGACAGCGGCAGCTTGTACCGGTGCGATTTCGCGAGTTCCTCGGCGAGCCGATCCATGAAGTAGGTGTAGCAGAGCAGCCCGGTGTCGGGGTCATATCGCCGGAGGTCGTCGAGGGCGTCGAGAAGCTCCTCACGCTCTTTCGCGGCGCCGCAGAGGCCGGCGGCAGCTTGGACGAGCTGGATGACGAGAGGGGAGTCCTGCGGATCGGTCTCAAAGTAGACGATGAGAAATCCATATACGCCGGCGGAAGAGGAAACCCGGGCTGCGACTGCCATCCGGTAGTCGGTCTCGATTTTCATTTCCTGGTATTCTTCGGGATTTGCGTCGCGTTTGATGATCAGGAGAGGTTCGGAGTAGAACAGACGGCCGATCGCTCCGGTCCCGACCTGGCGGTGATAGGCGTTCGCCGCTTCCTGGAAGATGTTGTGGCTCTGAGTGACCTCGAGCTCGTCACTGCGCTTATTCTTGCAGACCAGGGCTACAGCGGTTGCTCCGAGACTTGCTTCCATGCATCGCATGATGCGCTTGATGGTGCGGACGGAGCGGCGGTCGGCCGGAAGCCCGGCAAGGGTCTGGCAAAGCGCCGGTATGATGTGTTCCTTCATCGATTCTCTCCTGGTGTTTCCAGATTGTGTACCGCCCACGGAACCCTGAAACCTGACAAACGATCTTCCCATCTATCGGCAATGACGGAAATAATTCACTCTCGAAAAAAGTATATCATACTCGTTCCAGGGTGAAACAAAACGTCCTGTTTCGCCGGTGGCGAACAGATCTGCCCACGCAACTCAATGCAAAATGGATGGTGTTGGCGACTGCCCTGGACTCGTTTTTCAAGGCGCTGAAATCCTTTTTCGACGCGCTTGCCAAGCTTTTCACAAGCATATCACTTCTCCGATTACCTCAACGGAGGCCAGACGCGCCTCGATGAGGCTGGCCTCCAGCGGCTCGATACGACGCTGAAGCCGCCGATCACAAACCCCCACGATCCGAGAATTCCCGACGGTGCCGTCATCGTCGTTTCGGCTGGCAGTTACGGAACAAGAGACCCCGTCGCCGGTGACATCGTCGTGAAGGCCGGCCCCGGCCACTTCATCAACGACGGCCCCAACATGGATTACGGCACGAAAAGCTCCTGGTATGGCAAGGTCATGGGAGTATACGTCCCAAAATAATATCTCTCCGCACGAACGGCCTGGGACGAACTTCTTTTGTCCTGGGTCGTTCATATTTTGTAAGGGGTGAATCAGAAGTAAAAGAAAACCGGGCCCGGCGTGGTCGCTGGGCCCGGTCGAGTGGGATTTCCTCAGAAGCCGTTCAGGAAGCCAAGCCAGTAGGATGTGTCGTCTTTGTGCCTGTACACGATCGCCATTTTGTTTTCCGTGGCGACGTTTGTGGCGCCGAGAGGATACGCGATACCGCCGTCGAGTGCCGTTGCAGAGACCGTAACGGTTCCATCAGCCTTTACAATCGTATATTTTGATTTCGAAGCGTCGCTTGAATCCGTGAAGGCGATGAACACATCACCGGCATCCGTCAGCGCTGTCGGCAGCCTCCAACTTGCGACATCGGTGTCTGCGAAGACCGTCGCGCCGACGACGAGATCGCCGGAATCATTATAGACAGCAAATTTGCCCTTATTCCCGTCGTTTAAATCCTTGTAAGTGACCATGACATTGCCGTTAGCGAGGAGGACAGGGCTGAACGTCTCGGATTTCGTCGTGGCGAAGGCGGTTTCGGCTTTGACGATGTTTCCTGCACTGTCGAATATGCGATAGCGAGGAACAAGTGTGGCCCATCCCCGTGAATCCATGACGAAGAATTTCTGGGCTGAGCCGACCGGGCTGACGGCCACGCCGCGGCATTCGACATTCCCGCCACCGGCGTTGAGAAGAGTGTTATCGACGACGGCGGAATTATCAGATACGTTATAGATGCTGTATCTTGAACCTTGATCTTCAGTTATTTTCGAATCTGCACTGTAGTAGGCAAACATTTTGCCACCTGTTTCAGCAATTTCAGGTCCAAGGTATGTTTTGTTGGATACAGCCAGCGCCTGTTTCGAGCCTACGGCAGCTCCGTTCGTATCGAGCTTGATATAATTTGGAACTCCGATGTTGATATCACCGCCGTCGGTGAAGCCCATCGCGGCTCCGCCGGTCGAGAGCGGGATCAGGGCAAAATGATCGTCCCATCCTGCGTCGAGAGCGTTCACGACGGTCGTGGGGCCCGTCTTGTAGTTTCCGTTCTTGTCATATACGAGGGTCTTGCCTTTGTTGCCGTCGCTGGCGTCTTTATAGACGACGAGCAGATCGCCGCTGGACAACCCGAGAATGTTCGGGAAATGAACCTCCGGCGTTGCCTGCGACTGGGGGGTATAACACATCGTCAGAGAGCCCCCTTTTGCTATGACATTGATAAAGGTCGTGGTATTCGAGCGCAGCCAGACACTGGCGTTGCCGATTCCTGACGTCCAGTCGAGAAGAATATCCGTGCCGGTGACGGCATCGGCTTCTGCATAGGTGTCGATCGATGCAGCCGCCGCGGCTTTGACGATCTTGAACTGGAGATTTGACGCCGCGAGTTCATCCCTCCAGTTCACCCTGACGGAGAAAGGAGTCGCCTGATCGAGGGTGAAGTTGGCAGAATCCCACATCGCGTAGAAGGTGAGATTCGCATCTCCCATCGAAACAGTGGTGCCAGGGGAGGAATGAGTGCCGGCTCACATTTCCGTCATGCCGCAATTTGCTGACCTGGTACCTGTTCATGCGACTGACCCCATGAAAAAGCGCTTCCATCGAGAATTCCGCGAGTTATGAGATGACGATTTCGACGCAAAGCCCG
>JAGOCE010000132.1 GCA_017998915.1 Candidatus Ozemibacteraceae bacterium | reverse complement strand
CTCAAGCGGCGCGACTATCCGGGCATTCCCCCGTTCCTGTCGCTCTACGAGAGCAGCGCCGATTTCGAAAAGGACAAGATCATCTCGCTGAGCTCGAAGCTGTCGAGCGATCAGATCGACTCGGTTCTCAAGAAAGAAAAGATCACGATCGAGAGCCTGCAGCCCGAAAACGTCGAAACGCGCGTCCTGTCGCGGAAATATAACAAAGAAAATATTACGGACATCAAGGAACTCCTCTACTACCTGCACGAGGAGGGTGGCTCGGATCTCCACATCAATATCGGTCTGCCGCCGAGCATCCGCATCCACGGCGAGCTCGTCCGGACGACGTTCGAGACGATCACGCCCGAAAAGAGCCGGTATCTGCTGTTCTCCCTGCTGACCGAGCCGCAGAAAGCCGTGTTCAACGAACGCATGGAGCTGGACTTCTCGTTCGAAATCCATGACTGCGCTCGTTTCCGCGCCAATATGTTCATGCAGAAAAACGGCATGGCGGCCGTGTTCCGCATCATTCCGAACATCGTGCCGACGTTCGAGGAGCTGTCGATCGACCGAGACATCATGCTCAAGATCTGCAACCACCGGTCCGGTCTGATCCTCGTCACCGGCTCCACGGGTTCGGGAAAATCGACAACCCTGGCGGCCATGATCGACCAGATCAACCGCTCCCGCTACGACCACATCATCACGATCGAGGATCCGATCGAGTTCGTCCATCCGCACAAGCGCTGCGCGGTCACCCAGCGTGAGCTCGGCACCAACACCCTCAACTTCACGAACGCCCTCCGCGGTGCCCTGCGCGAAGACCCCGACGTCATCCTCGTCGGCGAAATGCGCGACACCGAGACGATGCATCTCGCCATCTCGGCCGCCGAAACCGGCCACCTGGTCTTCTCGACCCTGCACACCATCAACGCCTACGAGTCGATCCACCGTGTCATCGGCTCGTTCCCGGGCGACCAGCAGCAGACGATCCGCATGCAGATGGCGGGAACGCTGCGAGCCATCGTTTCCCAGCGGCTCATTCCCGCTTATCTCTCGTCGGGTCGCGTGCTCGCCTACGAAGTGCTGGTCGGCAACATGCCGGTCCGCCGCTGCATCAAAGAGGACAAGATCGACCAGATCCTCTCGATCATGCAGACCGGCCGGAACGAGGGCATGGTCACCATGGACCAGTGCCTCGAAGATCTCGTCGTTCGTCGCCGAATCACCTTCGAGGACGGCATCAAGAATGCCGAAGACAAGAAGACCTTCGAGGCGCACCTGAAGGAACGGGGATTCAACGTCGGCGGATCCACGCAGACCGTCCCGGCTGCAGCTGAAAAAGCCGGAGCGCAGGCCAAGCCGGCCGCGGCGTCGCACAAACCTCCGTTCGCACCCAAGCCCTCTGCCTGAGAAGACGCAGAAGCTTGCTCGAGACCATGGGCGGCGGAACCCGGCAATGCTCCTGATGCGCCGCGGCGCCGGTCCGGGGTGAGGGCTGTCGCCGGGGTGAGCCCGGAATGAAGAACGCCGTTACCAGGCCACGCGGAAGGTTTTCACCGGCTTTTCGATCCCTTTGAGCTTGTGCTCGCCGTGAGGGATCAGCTCGAAGATGGTGGAGTCGATCTTCGTCGAAGTTGCATCCGAAATGACGATTTCGCCGGCATCCGCCACGCCTTCGAGGCGGGCGGCGACGTTGACGGCATCGCCGAAGACGTCGTTCTCGCGGCAGATGACCGAGCCGGTGTTGATCGCAATGCGAATCGCGAGCCGGTGGTCTTCGGTGGCGGATGCGTTGTGTTCCTGCAGCCGTCTCTGGATGGCGATCGCCGCCAGAAGGGCCTTGGCGGGCTGTTCGAAGACGATCAGGAAGGCATCGCCGATCTTCTTTACGACCTTTCCGCTGTGTTTCTCGAAGATCGGAAGCATGATTTCGTCATGCTGTTTGAGCATCGACATGACTTCGGACAGCGAGGCTTTGGCGCTGAACGCGGTATAGCCCTTGACGTCGGTGAACATGATGGTGAGTTCGAGCGTGTGGGCCTCCTGGATGATCCGGTCGTATTTCTCCAGTTCGGCCATGGCCTGTTTGCGCCGCTCGAGAACGTTGTCGAGATGGTCGTCCGACAGAACCACCTTTTGCTCCCCTTTTTTCCGGAGGAGGCCTTGTTCGACCTTGCCGCCGACGCTTTCGATCAGGTCGACGAGCGCCTTCCTGTCTATATCATTCTCAATAGTTTCAATGAATTCTGACAACGGATTGACGATGACGAGCCCGAGGGACAGGAGGAAGTCCGTCACGGCGCCCTTCAGCCGGAAATCTTCGGAGAAGAAGAACCGGGCGAGGATTTTCACGGCCCGCTCGAGAATCTCAGGCGTGTCGCGCGTGTTCAGGTTGTCCATGAGCGTGAACGCGACGCGCTTGTCGTCGATCTGCTCGAGGGCGACGATGCAGCAGAGACGATACGCCATCGTCGGCGAGGAGAGCCCTTGCAGAATGCCTTCGGGCCTCGATTTGAAAATGAGGCCGAGGACCTTGCCCATGCGTTCGATATGTTCGATCTGGATGAGTTCCGAACGCATTTTCAACAATTCGGCCAGCATCGGCCCGAACCCCTGATGGTCGGCGTTCGCGAAAACAAGCATCAGATCGAGCATCAAATCCGCGTTGCAGATCTTCAGATACTCCTTGATCGCAAAGATCACGAAGGGCAGAGGATAACCTGCCAACACGTCGGCGACAGCCAGGATGTTCCGTCGGGTCTTTTCGATTTCGAGCTGCCTGATGATGCCCTTCAACTCTGCTTCCGTCAGGTTGCCCCAGTATTTCACCGCGTCGAGCACGAAATATCGGCATGTTTCGTTCGAATGATTGAGTCCGAGCAGTACGGATCTCTTCAGATGCGGCTTTCGGACCTTGCTCAGGAGGACGGCCAGCCATCTCGCGATACGCTCATCGGGGTGCGTGAGCAGGTTGAGGATGTTCTCGACCACCTCTCTCGAGGTGATCTCGCCGATACCTGCAAACACGGAGTTGACACGGTTGTCATCGCTCTGCTGAAGGAACCTGGTTACGGCTGGGACTGCTTCTGCACTGTTCATGGCCAGAAGCGCAGCGATGATGTGGGGAATGAGCGAGCCATCGGTTCCCTCTTCGAGAACGGACGTCAGGACGGTCACGGCGGCCGGACCCATCGAAAGAAGAATGCGCTTCGACCAGTACTGGATATCTTCGCTCGGGGCGTTCAACATTCGCACGACAGCCGGCACGGCGACTTCCCCATACGAGCGCAGGCAGTTCGCGGTCGCGTTTCTTACCGGCCAGTTCGGATCGCCGAGGAGAGAGATGAGCACGTCGATCAGCTTGGAATTCGGTGCGATGCGCTGCAGGACTCCGAGCAGAAACAGGCGTTCCTGCTTGTTGCCGTTCTCGAGGATGCGAATGATTGGATTCAGTGCGAGGCCGCCGATGCTTCCGATCGTCTTGATGACGAGAAAGCGGAGATTCTCGTCGTCGGTCGAGAGATGCTCGAGGAGAAGGTCCAGGTTCAGGTTCTGCTTCCGGGCGAGGCATTCGGAGGCGTAGTCCGAGACGATCCGGTGGGGGTCGCTCAAGCAGCGGAGAAGAAGCTGCGCGGGCTCGTCGCCTGGAAGCCGGCTGAGACTTTCCACGGCGAGGATTCGGTATTCCTGCTCGTTGCTGCTGAGTAGTCGACGAATGAGGGGAAGCGAGCGCTCTCCGAGGAGATCGACGATGATGTTCACGATCTGGTGCTTCATCAGGGAGTCGCCGCGCCCGAACCAGGTCGAGAGACGGTCGAAGATGCGCGGGCCGAGGGCCGTCAGGAGTTCCGCGGCGCGTTTCCGGATAACCCAGGAGGGATCGGAAAGGCCGTTGATGAGAAAGTCTGCCGCCGCCGGAGATGAGGCGTCCTCGCCGAGGGCGGAGATGATCGAGTAGCGCATCGAAAACGAGCCGGACTGGTAATACGTGGTCAGCTCGGAGACGACGGCCTCCTTGCCCAGCTTGACGAACAGCGCGACGACCGGGTGATTGGGGTCATCCCGTGTCGTTGCGAGTAGGGTCCGGAGATCGTCGACGATGAGCTCCCCGAAGCAAAGGAGACGTTCGAAGGCGAGTTTGCGGACGGCCCAGTTCTGGTCGTTGAGGAGGGGATACAGCATCTGGGCGTTCGCGAGCGAGGTGCAGATGGAGAGCGCCCGGATCGCATAGCCGCGTATCTCTGCGTCGTCGTTCGATAGATAGGTCTGGAGAGTGTCGCGGCCCTGCTGGTTGTCGAAATGGCCGATGACGTGAAGAATCCAGTAGAATTCATCGGGGTTCTGGAGGTTCAGACGGGGAACAAGCATCGCGACGATGTCTGGCCCCCACTCGATCAGCGCTTTCGCCGCGGCTTCACGTTTTCGCCAGGCTTTGTCGGACAGCAGATGGAAAATCGCCTCGACGGAGGCGGGGGTGTGTTCGACGACCAGGGCTTCGAGCCCCTGCCGCCAGAGCGTCTCGTCAAAACTGTTGATCAGTTCGTATGGTGATTTTTCCATGGCGCGGTTCTGTCAGATATGCGTCTCTCGATTTTCCCTCTCCAACTCAGTTGATCTTACAATAATCTCTCCGTATAATCCAGTGAAACAAGCCCGGAATCAGGAGAGTTTCTATGCCGATGTACGAATACCGCTGTGACGACTGTCGGAAAACATTTTCCATGCTCTGCAAGATTTCCGAACGCGTCGAACAGCCTCCCTGCGAGCACTGCTCCTCGACCAGGACACGGCGTTTGGTCTCGAAATTCCGAACGGTCCGTTCTGAAGACCAGATCCTCGAGTCCATGGCCGACCCGAGCGCTCTCTCCGGCATCGATGAGAACGACCCTCGTTCGATCGCGCGCTGGGCGAAGAAGATGGCCAGGGAAATGGGCGAGGACATGGGCGACGAGATCGAGGCGATGGCCGAAGAAGAGATCGCAAAAGTCGGACGAGGGGAAGCCGGTGATACCGCCGGCCCGGAAGATGCCGGAATGCCTGCGTTACCTCCTGTGCCGGCCTCCGGTGAGGAGTGAGGACGATCCGCTCATTCCGGAATCGGCTGCCAGCGGTTGATCTGTCGCAGAGCCTCAAAGACGACGGCCGAGGCTGCAGCCGACACGTTGATGCATCGGGCCCCCTCGATCATGGGAAGCGTGACGAGCCTGCCGGCATCTTTCGCTCGTTCGTAGACATCACGGGGAAGTCCTTCCGCCTCTGAGCCGAAAACGAGGACGTCGCCGGGCTGCCACGCGACTTCCGCCCAGAGGCGGGTTCCATGCGCCGAGAGATACCAGACGCGTTTGTCGGCGGCCCATTGATCGAATGCATCGAGATCATCGAGGACGAGCGGGGAGAGTTGTTTCCAGTAGTCCATGCCGGCTCGCAGCAGTTGTGCGTCTGTGAGTCGGAAGCCGAGGGGCCTGACAAGAACCAGCTCTGAACCGGTTGCCATGCACAGCCTTGCGATATTGCCGGTATTCTGCGGAATGTCCGGCATCACGAGCGCGACACGCAGGGGCGCGCTCATGCGGTTGAGATTATTTTCCTGAACGGTGTGAGTCATATTGCAGTAACGATCCGGCTCGAAGTATAATCGGAATACTACCGGTATTTCAAACATCATGAGGAGGCGCGCATGAAGCGTCTGATCAATGTTGTCCTCGCCGTTGTCCTTCTGGTTGGTTTGTACGGGTATTACGATCCCGGTTTCGCACAGGATGATTCCGCAGGCGAACAGGAACAGAGCGAAAATTCCGGTACACCGACGGAAAATGAGGGGGCCGGGTCCGAGAACACCGAAACGTCCTCCGAGACGCCTTCTGAGACGCCTTCCGAGACACCTTCCGAAGAACAGCCCCCGGAGGAAAACAAGGTTTATTCCTGTCCGAAGTGTGGGTTCTCCTCCGACGGTCCCGGCGACTGCCCGGCCTGCAACATCTCTCTGACCGAAGGCTCTTCCGAAACGACGACCGAGGGTGGCGATTCGGGAAGTGACGAAGCGAGCGAAACCGGCGGAGATTCCACGGCTCCAACCGGCGACGAGTCCGAAACGAGCGATTCCGAGGTCTCGACACCCCCCACCGAATCCGAGGAGTAATCTCCAGATATACAACGTTTAAAATAGAATCAACGGCCGGCCTTCCCGCGGGAGGGCCGGCCGGTTTATAAATGAGTTATTATATATCTTCCAAATACTGGAGAAACAGCGGAGAGGAAACGCCGGATGCCTCCTGCCAGCTCATTCGAAGCTGGTCGTGCCTGGCCTGCTGATGAATTCGCTTTCCGGTCCGAAAAATCGTCAGGGTGGGGGAAAACCCCTTTTTGAAGCGCAGCAGGGTGTCGTCGGCAGCCGTCGTCGCCCCGCCGCCAAGATGGACGGCCTGGGCTCCCGTTTCGAGGCCGAGCCTGATTGCTTCCGCCATCAGTCGGTCGTTGGGGGCTGCATCAAGGAACGATGCGTCACTTCCGCCCAGGTGAAAATGCAGAAATCCGGCGGATCGAAGGAACAGGGCCGCCCCGACCAGCCGGCCGGAAATCCGTGCCTCCAGGAGAAAGCCGGATGTCCGCACCAGCCGCTCGAGATGCGCTCTGTGTTCTCCCTGGAAATGATAGAAACCGGTGGCGGCCAGTCTGCTCATCGTCGCTTCATACAGTCGCCAGAACCCGTCGAAATCCTCTCCGCGCCTGACGACGACACCGGCCTTGTCCGCTTTGCGGATGTTTCTGCGCTTTGCCGGGGAAAATCGCAGGAAAAGCTGGTCGTAGGGGGCATCCAGGGAGACAGTCACCGTCGGCCTGTTGTCCTCGATCAGCAGGTTCCGCCGGAACCAGCGATGGGTGTCGAGGAGGGGATGAAACCTCACGAATTCCGCGACGACGCCATTCGACCGGGCCCAATCACAGAAGGCTTCGTCGGCCATGGTCAGATCGGCGGGATCCGGGGCTTCCGTGAGGGGGCCGCCATAGCCGTATGCGGATTCGCACGCGAAGAGAGGCGACTCGGACAGGCGCGCTGGGATGTTCCGGAGAAGAAATGGATAGAGAACGCGGGTTCCCCTGGCTCCTTCGAAGAGAAACGCCCTCGGCTCGGCCCCGGCATCCCGCGCGAACAGGTCATGCCAGTCGTGAGTAAAATAGATATCGCGATATTCTGGCGAAAAGCGCGCAAGATGCGCGTTCCATTCTTCTGACGAAGCCGTGACGGTGGCGTACATTCGTGGACGTGGGCAACTCAGACGTCGCGGGCAGGGGAAAACCGAGCAGCGTACTCGGTCTGCGCACGCTGATATTCAGACGGATTGCCGATGTCGAGCCAGAATTCTGACAAGGGAAAACAGCCAACGCCGCCGGGGTTCTGGAGCGCGTCTCTGATGACGTCTGGCATGTCGATTGGCCCTTCGCCGGCGATCGTTCGGACGACATCCGGTTCAAGAACATAGATGCCGGCGTTGATCACGAGCTTTTGGGCGGGTTTTTCCTCGATGCCGGCCAGGGCGGCGCCGCTCATGGTGAGCACGCCGTAGGGGATCTGAAAATTGAATTCCCTCGTGCAGACCGTCAGGCAGCGGCCGGATGCCGTGTGATATTCCAGGAGGTTCCCCAGGTTGACCGAGGTCAGCAGATCGCCGTTCATCAGGAGGAGAGGATGAGTGGGAATCTCGGGGAGGAGACGCAGGCCTCCGGCGGTGCCGAGGGATTCCCGCTCCTCGAGGACGTGCACATCGAAGCCTTCCGTCGCGAGGGAACGGAGATACGAGATGATCATTTCGGCCCGGTAATGGACCGTGACGAATATCGTATTGATGCCCGACTGCCGGATTTGCCTGATGATCGTCCCGAGAAGGGGGTGGTCGCCGACGGGGAGAAGGGGCTTGGGGGTGTTGTCTGTCAGGCTTCCGAGACGTTTTCCGCGGCCCCCGGCCATGACGATCGCCCAGTTCGGGCGCGGACGCTTCGCGATCAGATCCTGCAGCCGTTTCAGACCCATGATGCGATTGTGCGCGTCGACGAGCGGCAGGTGCTTGATTGAGCGGTGTGACATGAGGTAGAGAAGCTCGTCGTCCGGTGTCGAGGCGGCTGCCGTGACAGGCTTCGAATTCATCAGGAGACGGACGGGCGCATCGAGCGGCGTGCCCCGCAGCAGGCCGCGCCGGATGTCCCCGTCGGTTACCGTGCCGAGCAGCCGTCGGCCGCCATCGACGATCAGCGCAATTTCGAGGGCGGAGTCATCGATCGCCCGAAGCGTGTCGAGAAGCGTACTTTCGGCATCCAGCAAGATCCGCTCGAGCAGCGGCGGGAGATGGGGAATATCCATGGATCTCAGCGTGATGACGCTCTGAGCAGTCGGAGAACCTCGTTGGCGAACTCGGCGGCGGCTTCGGGACCGCTGGCGGTGATGATGTTCCCATCGACAATGCAGCTCTGGGGCTCGTAGATCGCTTCCCCCTTCTCGAGCTCGGCGATCGAGGCCTCGTCCTTGAAAACGGTGGCCTTTCTGCCCTTCAGAATCCCCGCTCTGGCGAGCACCGCCGGAGAAATGCAGATGGCGGCCACGGGCTTGCCTGCTGCGGACATCTCCCGGGCAAGGGCATGCAGCCCGGCGTGGCCCCAGAGATGTGCGTGCGAGCCCGAGCCCCCGACGACGACGAGCGCCGCGAGTTCTGCCGCATGCAGATCGGCGATCGGGCACGTGGCGATGGCAAACCCTCCGAGCATGCCAGATGCGGTTCCGATGCGAGTGCTTGCGATAACGGTCTGATACCCTGCTTTTTCGAAAGCCGCTTTCGGAACGAACAACTCTTCGTCACGGAATTTTTCCGGGGCAATGATGCAGGCAATCACCGGTTTCGACATCGGAACCTCCTGGTATGTTCGATTTGGGCAGAATGCGCCGTCAGGTCGTCTTCGTCTTCAGGAAGGCGAGATACGAATCGAGGATTTTCAGTTTCGTCAGGTATTCCCAGAGGTCGTGCTCACCGAGATCGTTCGCGACGATGGTGCGGGCTGCCTGGTCGTATTTCAGGAAGGGCGAGAGACTCATCGCGCACGATGAATTCCCGCTGATCAGCGTCGGATCGTGCAGAGGCAGATCGAAGTTGACGAGAAGCCGCGCATCGACCGGCACGGGAGGACTCTTCATGAAGTCGAGCACCCGTATGCCGGCCGAATCGCTGCATTTCACGACCATTTTGTTCGGAAGCAGGACTTCGAAGGAATTCAGCAGTTCGATGGCGCCTTGAGACAACGAGGCAAAAAGGGTGGACGGATCGGCTGCTCCCGAATTCATGGCCGGGATCGTCTTTTGGAAAAAGGCGAGCCGTTCGTAGAGCGGATATGCCGGGGGATTTTTCGAACGGACGAGAATCATGAGGGGATACAGGTCCATTTCGTCCGGAATCGTATCGAAGGCAGGTGCGAGAGACGTGATGAGGGCCGGCAGATCCGCGCTTGCTATTCCCTGTTGGAGGGCCTTGAAAGCGATCTTGTCGAATGCCTGGCTGCGACGACCCTGCCCGAAATATGTGGTCAGGAGGGGGCCCACGATCATGGTCCGGATTCTTGAGTGGAGATCTCGGATGCGGAGGAGCGTTTGGGGGATATCCGCGTTGGAAGGGAGGTCCAGGAAAGGTGACTGGAGGAAAGCGGGAAACCGTATGAGCATATCCTTCAATATTCTGATGGCGTCGGTGCATGTTCCGGAGACCTGGCTTTGCGAGCTGGCCGGAGAAACGGCTGGTTTGTCCCTGGCGGTGAACTTCTCGACCAGCTGCGCGGCCTCGAAATGGCCTTTCTGGGCGAGAAGAACCAGGGACCGCTTGCACAGGGCCGCTGTTTCGGCATCCGGATGGTCGGCATGTCTGGAAAGAAGCGAGATCAGGTCGGGATTCAAAAAGCTTGGGAGCAGTTTCCCGCCAAGCCTGCTGATCGCCGGATCTGCGTCATCGAGCATGGCTTCGAGTGCCTCGAGCAGGTTCGGCCGGCTGATGCGGCTAATCAGCTGATAGGCGCGCATTTTGAGCGCCGGCGATGGATCGAGGAGGGTT
>JAGOCE010000131.1 GCA_017998915.1 Candidatus Ozemibacteraceae bacterium | reverse complement strand
TCCGAGAGTGGATCGCCCGAATGCAGAAGATCGCCGGGGAGCACGTGTTTCCGATCGTGGCGGAGTTGAAGATCGACGGGCTCTCCATCTCCCTGACCTACCGGAACGGGCGTCTGGAGACGGGTGTCACGCGGGGCGACGGCCGCATCGGCGACGTGGTGACGGGGAACATCCGCACCGTTCGCACCCTGCCGCTGACGATCGAGAGCCGGTTCGACATGGACATCCGCGGTGAAACATGGGTCCCCCGATCGAAGCTGGCCGAGTTGAATCACGAACGACTCGCGGCCGGCGAGGAGCCCTTCAAGAACTGCCGCAACCTGGCCTCGGGTTCGCTGAAGAATCTCGACCCGTCCATCACGGCGGGGCGCGGCTTGCGCGTCACGGTGTACGATATCGCTCAGGCCCGCGAACTCGGGTTCACCAGCCACTGGGAGTCACTCGAGTTCCTGAGCCGCCAGGGATTCGTCGCCAACGCGCCGGCCACGTTGTGTCACAGCGTCGAAGATATCGAAGAGTATATTTCAACCGCCGATCGGCTGAGAAAGGAGCTCGACTTCGATATCGACGGCGTCGTGTTGAAGGTCGACTCGCTCCCGCTGCGGCGCGAGCTGGGAGTTACCGCGAAGGCGCCCCGCTGGGCGATCGCATACAAGTTCGCGCAGGAGCAGGCCGTCACACGCCTCCAGTCGGTCGTCTGGCAGGTCGGCCGGATGCAGATCACCCCTGTCGCCGTGCTGGAGCCGGTCGAACTCGGCGGCACGACCGTATCGCGCGCCTCTCTCCATAACATCGACCAGATCCGGGAGAAAGACATCCGCATCGGCGACCTCGTCGTCGTCGAGAAGGCCGGCTTCATCATTCCCTACGTCGTCGAGGCACGGCGAGACGAGCGGACGGGCGCGGAAATCGAGATCGCGCCCCCGGAAACCTGCCCGGCCTGCGGCGGCCCCACCCGAATCTGCCGCGAACGCGAGGAAAGCGTTCCCGGCGCGGGCGAGTCGACCGTCGTCCACTGCACGAACAAGTCATGCCAGGGCATGCTCGCGCGTCGGGTGACCTACTTCGTGACCATGATGGAGATCGAGAATGTCGGTCCGCAACTCGTCGAGCGGCTCGTTTCGGCCGGCCTGGTCGCCGAGCCCGTCGATCTGTTCCGCCTGCGACGCGAGGACCTGCTCAGCGTCGAGCGGATGGGAGAAAAACTGGCCGATAAAATACTTATCAATATTGATAAAGCGCGGGCAAGGCCGCTGCCGAAGGTCATCGCGGCACTCGGCATCCCGAACGTTGGCGCGGTGTCGGCGGAGGACTTGGCACACCGGTTCCCCACCCTTGCATCGTTCAGGGCAGCCACGGCGGATCAGCTCCTCACCGTCCCCGGTATCGGGGAGAAGGTCGCCCAGTGCATCACCGAGTTTCTGGCCGCTCCGGCGAACGTCGCCTGGATCGACCGCCTCGCGGTGTGGCTGGTCGAGGCGCCCGCGGGCGAATCCCCGCCGCAGGCCGCCCCGACTCTCGCAGGGAAAACCTTCGTCATCACCGGCGAGGCAGGCGTGCCTCGGAGCGAGCTCGAGACGCTGGTCAAGCGTCACGGAGGCAGGGTGAGCGGCTCGGTGTCTGCAAAGACGAGTTATCTCGTGATCGGTTCTCTCGAAGGGCCCGGATACACATCCGGAAAGAAAACCAAGGCCGAGTCGCTCGGCATCCCGATCATCGACGAGTTCGGCCTGAAGTCGATGGTGGAGTCGGGTAATGATCCTGGAGGACAGCATGGCTGAAACGGGCGCAAAGCTGATCGAAGTATTTCCTTCGATCCAGGGAGAGGGCATGCAGGTCGGTCTCATGCAGTTGTTCGTCAGGTTCGCCGGATGCAACCTGCTGTGCCGTAACTGTGACACGCGGAGGTCATGGGATGTCGGGCCTGGCTTCACGCTTTCGCCGTGGCCCGGCAGGCGCTCACAGCAGATCGCAAACCCCGTCGCCGCAGCTGATCTCTATGACACGCTTTCAAACGAGTATCCGCTCGGCGACTTTCACAGTATCTCCCTGACCGGCGGCGAGCCGCTCCTGCAGAGCGAATTCATCAGAGCATTCGCCGGGCTCTGCCGGCGGGACGGCCTGAAAATCTTCCTCGAAACGAACGGTTCCCTCGCAGCCCAGGCGGCCGAGGTCGCGGAGTTCGTCGATTTCTGGAGCGTCGACCTGAAACTCTCGAAAAACTGGGGTCTCAACGGCCGACTTGCCGAAAAGCACCGCCGCTTCCTGAAGGCCGTGCCCCCGGAACAGTCGTATCTGAAGCTGGTCATCGACGCGATCGACGATCCCGACGAGATCGTCCGCCAGTTGGAGAAGATCGACACGCACCGATACGTCGCCGTCGTACAGCCGTTTTCGGCGAGTGCCTCTTCGATCGGCGACTGGGACAGCAGGCTGATTCTCGAATGGCTGCAGATGCTGCGACCGCATTTCCGGGAGGTGCGCTGGATTCCGCAGGTACACAAATTGTTGCGTATCCCCTGACGCTGGTGTATCCTTCGAAGAAGCCTCCCACTTCCAGGCAGCAGCATCAGGGGAACAGTCATGGTATTAAACGATAAACTATTTTTCCAGAAGTCGATCACCTGCCCGGTCTGCGAAAAACCATTCACGCGGTACACCCTGCGCAAGACGCAGTTCAGCATCGCAAAGCGCGATATCGATTACCGCCCGATCTACGTCGGCCAGGTCAACCCGAGGCTGTTCGCCGTGTGCGTCTGCCCCAACTGCTTCTATGCCGGAGAAGACAAATATTTCTGCCCCCGGATGAGCGAAGACGACCTGCGCCGCCAGGAGTATTTCCAGAGCCACAAGGCCCAGTGGGAAGCCCAAAGCCGCGTCCGGGCGGCAAGCTCCGGCCAGCAGATATGGAAGGACCAGGCCGCGGAAAAGCTGAAGGCCCTCACCCCGGAAGACCTGGCGATCCTGCGACGGATTTCCCCCCTCCTGCAGAAATCGGCGGCGACCATCATCGCCAAGGGCAAGCCATACAACGAACTCCAGAAGGAAGGCGATCTCGACGCCGCGATCCGGGCATATGAGCTGGCCGCCATCTGCTACAAGGCCCGCAAAGCGAACCACCGGATCCTGGGCTACACGTATCTGAACGGTGCCTGGGCAAGTCGCGACGCATCCGAGCAGTTCACCGATGAGGCCACGAGAAAGCCGTACAAAGAGTTCGAGAACGCCTTTCTGCGCGAAGCGATCAATTTTCTGACGATCACGAACAAATCGACCAGCCTGGAAGACGCATTCATGCCGGACGGCACGAAGATCCCCAAGGAGAACATGCCCGAATCCCGCATTTTCGAGATCATGTACATCCTCGCGGGAGCAAACCGCATCGTCGGGAATCTCGAGATCAGCAACAAGTTCATCGAGCAGTTGCTGTTCGGTTCATCCGGCGCCCAGGGCGTCATGTTGTGGTTCACGAACCAGGCGCGTGACATGCGCAATGTCGGCGTCGGCATGGCCTCCTCTTCCGCAGCGGTCGCTGCCGAAGAAGAAACCGACGAAGACGAAGAAGGAGAGGAAGACGAGGAGTAATCCCCGCCATCCTCATTCCATCGGTTTCAGGAGCCCTTCCAGCACCTCTGCCGTCATTCCGTGCGCGCGAAGCATTTCGGCGAACGTTCTCGCCGACCCGGCCGGGCGGACGGGGCCAAAGCGCGATACCGGCGCTCCCGCGCGCGCGGCGAGCAATTCCGCGGCGCCACCAGCCGGGAAATGGCTTTCCAGGACAATCGCGTGGCGCGCCGAGCGCGCAAGCCTGGCGATCTCCCCGTCGGGATCAGAGTAGTCGAGAAAGCCGATCAGCTCGTATTTTCCGGAGACCGGCTCCGGCCGGCCGGCCATCCATTCCAGCGCCATCGCAACCAGGTGCGGATCTGACGAGAAGAGACGGATACACCCGGACTCGCTGCCGCCGCCAGCGTCATCGGGCCGCCAGCGGCGCCAGCGCAGGGGTGCCTCTTCTGACGGTTTTGGGAGCTGCATTGCAAGCGGTGTCCGATGCAGCCGAAGATACGCAGGCGTCGACCGGCGGCCGGCAGCCCGATCGTCGGCATACCGGTCGAGAAGCATCGCAAGAAGATTTCCGGCATCTTCCGGCACGAGCGGCTCGTATACGTCGAAGCCGCCCAGGGCCCGGATCAGCCCGATATCGTTCAGCGACTGGTGCGACTTCCCGTCGGTGTGGTAATCGATGCCTGCGTAATGGCCGGCGACGATGACGGGAAGGCCTTCGGCCGAGATCGCGAACAACTGGTCAAGCGCACGCTTGTGGAACGCGGCATAGGTATTCACGACGGCCACACCGCCGCCGAGAGCGATGCCGGCCGCGATCGAGGCCATGTCCTGCTCGCTGATGCCCACTTCGACGAACCGGTCGGGGTAACCGAGGGCGATATCCGTCAGACGGCATGACTTCTCGAGGTCGGCATCGAGAACGAACAGCATCTTCCGGAGGGGCATCGCCTCCTGCAGGGCGGCCACGAAGCCGGCAGCGGTCGAGCGGGAGGTCGCGACCCCGGCCGGGACAGGGCCGGCAGGCACCGTTTCCATGGCGTGCTCGCGCCGCCATGCGGCAAACGCGTTCGTGATATCCGAATCGCCAAGCCGTTCGACGAGCTCCGCCACCATGGCCAGATACTCATTCCGGTCGGGGATGCGGGCGTGCCAGACACCCTGGCGGCGCTCCGTCTGAGGCGCCATCCCGGTCAGCGAGGTTCCGTGTCCTTTGACCGTTTCCGCGATCACGATCGCCGGGCGGCCGCACGCTGCGGCGGCTTTGAGCGTCTGGTCGAGGGATCTGACGGAATGACCGTCGCAGGTGAAAACGCGCAGGCCGATTCCCGAAAGCAGGCCGTTCCAGTCGTGGGCATCCTTGATCTCTCCGCATTGGCTGTCGGATTGGAGAAAATTCCGGTCGATGATGGGGATGCACCCGGACAGGCCAAGCCGGGCATGCGTCAGCAGCGATTCGAACACCTGGCCTTCCTGGAGCTCGCCGTCGCCGAGAAGCACGTAGCAGTGATGGGAAATGCCCGCACGCCGCCGTGCAAGACCGAGGCCCAGAGCTTTCGACAGCCCCTGGCCGAGCGAGCCGCTGTCTGCGTCGACGCCGGGGACCGACCGGTCGCAGTGAGCCGGCAGGCCGCGGATCGTCTTGTATTCGAGCAGTTTTTCGATCGAAAAGAGGCCGCAGGCCGCAAGAACGGCATACTGGGCCATCGCAGCGTGGCCCTTCGACAGGATCACCAGGTCGCGGCCGGCCGCGGGCAGTGTGGGGTCGCCGATCCGCAGGTGGTAGAGAACGGAAAGAATCTCGATCGCCGAGAAGCTGGCACCGAGCCAGCCATGTTTCGCGGCGAACAGCCCTGCGAGCGTGTTGATGCGGTGAATCGTGCAGAGCTTGTCGAGAAAGCCGTACCGGCAGTCGCCGGAGGCATAGCCGAGGGCGTCCGTGAGCCTGCCCATCATGTTTCGGTCGACGAGGAACGGAGTGAAGGAACCGGCCGCGGGCGCGTCATGCGTGGTGTTCATGCTACCAGCATTACCGCACTCCGGCCGCGCGCGCAACCTGAATTCGGCGCCGGATCTCACCGGCGCCATTGCCGGGCGGCATCGCCTCAGGAAAAAATCAGGCGCCGGTCCTGCGGGAGTTGCAGGGAAGGGGGGATGCGACTATAATGGGGCCGATGAACCCGAACAATCCGAGAAACCTGCATTCGCCGATGTTTTCCGACACGCGGAACCGTCGCGGTTCCATGGTTTTCATCGCCCTGATCGGCATTCTGCTGGCCACGGCGGCGGTGGTGACCGGCGGCCTGTATCTGCTCGGATCGAAAGCGCAGGGGCGCTTCGACGGCCATCTCGAAGAAGGCCGCCTCGCCGTTGAAAAGGACCGGGGCGACCTGGCGCTGGCGGCTTTCACGAAGGCCGAGGCCGAGTTCGGCATGCCGCTTCGCGTGTATCGCAAAATCGCAGGGTTGGCCGGTAGAACATTCACGACCGGCGAGGAGCTCGACGAGCTGATCGTCGGCGCAGCGCTGATCCAGGCCTACGACTCGTTCTTCAACCTGAAACGAGCGCCGGACGCCGTCTCGACTGCAGAAAAACGGGCCGCGAAGCTGACGAGCCCCGAAGGCATCGAGATGAAGCGGGCGGCCGCGACGGCGCGCGACGTGAACGCGCTGGTCGAGAAGTTCGAATCCCGGGCTTATGCCGACGTGATGAAAGGGCTTCTCGCCGCCGAGAAGAACGCCCAGGCGAGTGATCAGGACTTTTTCATCACCGAGATCCGGCTGCTGATCGCATGCGGAAAAGCCATGAAGGAGCAGGCGATCATCGACCATGCGCGAGAGATGCTGTTTTTTCTCGCCTACGAGGCCGGCCTCAAGAACAAGCGCATCGATCTTCTCTGGACGCAGCTGGGCAGATGAGCCTCCGGTACAATCCGCACCGGATCGCCCGCGATGCCTCCCGTTGGCCCCCGACCACCCGTTCCGAAGGGTCCTTTCATGCCGACACCCGTCAGCGTGCGTGCCAGGCTTGGAACGGGCGGGAATGCTGGCTTCCGGTCGATGCTCTGCCGGCTTCCGTCGATCCGGAACTTGCCGCCGAGTATGGATATGATGCGATATGTATCGCCACCCTGACTGCGGGTGACGCGCTTCCCGACGAAGCGCTGCTGGAGTCCGCGCATCGCTGGCTCTCGCTGGTCCACGAAGGTTCCGAAGCCGCCGTCGCGGCGGGCGCGGGCGATCCGGACTGCAGCGAATGGGACGCCGTCCCCTGGCTGTCCGCGGCATTCGCGGCACGCGACCATCTCGTCCTGCGGTCGCATGCCTACCCGGCCCTGGCCGCGGTGCGAAAGGCATGGAAGCAGGCGCCGGCCGGCCCCGCCCTTCCCGATGCCGCACGAAAGCTGATCTGGTCGTTGCTCTTGCCGTTCGCCCCTCTGCTCGCACGCTCGTTTCTCGAACGGACGGCCGGCTGGCCGACGCCGTCACTTGAGAAGCTCGCCGAGGCGTTTCTGCCCAGACGGGCGGTACGAGTGGCGCTCGAGCGGGGTGGCTGGAACTGGGTCGTCGTCGATGCACGTCGGTTCGAGACCGAGCCCGGACGCGAGATTGCCGGCATCGGCTGGATCGTGGAAGCCCTCGGAGACCGTCCATGGACGCTCAGGCGCGAGGGGGAAGGATGGAGGGTATGTCTGAACCAACCGTCGACGACCGCCGCCAGTTCCTGATTCTCATCGTGGGCTCGCTCCTGATCAACCTCGTCGCAGCGTGGTGGACGACGCATGCCATCAGGCCTGCGGATGCCGTTCCTGCGGGGGAGGCCCTGATCGACACGCATGTCGATGCGAAAGGTCGGGTGTGGGGCGATCCCATCGCCGAAACGGGACGACAGTCACCATCGAAGGTGATCATCAACACGGCCGACCGGCCTGCGTTGCTGGCCTGTCCGGGCATCGGGCCGATCATCGCCGACCGGATCATCGCCGGGCGGCGCGAGATGCCGTTTCGGAGTTGGGATGACCTTCAACAGCGGATTCCGGGGCTCGGTCCGGCGAAGATCAATCAGTTGCGTATCGATGGGGTACGACTGGACGAGGAACCGTGAAACAGCGCAAACTCTCCCAGTCGCATTCCGGCGGCGAATACGAAACCCTGCCGTTGTTTGTCGCGGGATTCATCATTGGGCTTCAGCTCGCCGATTTCGTGCCGGCATCCGGTTCGTGGGTGTTTCTTGGGCTGGCTCTCGCCGGTGCTGCCCTGTCGTTCATTCTGCCGCTCGGCGGGCGGGCCGCATGGGTGCCGTTGCTGGGCTGCGCGATCGCCTGCGGCACGTTTGCGGGGACGGTCCGGGCCGAGCCGCCCGCGACGCCCGCCGAGCTGGTGCCTTTCGACGGCTCGACCGGACGCCTGACCGGCGTCTGCTCAGGCGATTTCAGGCCGATGGCACGCGGAGGCCTGTCGTTCACCATGTCCCGGCCGGTATATGAAACGGCATCGCAGGAAATCACCCTCTCGTGCGACATACGGGTCGAGACCCGCCGCATCGAAATTCTGCCGGAGCCGGGCCAGAGGTATTCCGCGACCGGCACGCTTTCGTCCCGGGACAGCCGGCGCCTCGCAACATTCAAAGCGGCCGGTTTCGGCGAAGCCTCGGGATCGGCCGTGCTGGAACCGGCGCTCGGCTTTCTCCAGAAGCACACCCGAGACGCGATTTCCCGGCTCCTGCCGGACCGCCACCAGGGCTTCATGCAAGGGCTGTTGCTCGGCGACACGAGCCGGCTGAGCCGTGAAGACAGGCGCCTGTTCAGGGATACCGGTGTTTCCCATCTCTTGGCCGTCTCGGGGCAGCACCTCCTCGTCCTCGCATTTGTATTAACGGCTATGCTTCACTGGAGCGGCATTCCGCCGGTTTCACGGGCGCTGTTCACCGTCGCCGTTCTCGTTGGCTACGCCCTGATGACGTCTGGACAGCCTTCGGTCTGGCGCGCCGTGGTCATGTATATAGCAGTAGCCATATCATCTCTTCTCGAAGCCGACCCCGGCCCGATCAGGCCGATCGCGGCGGCGGCGCTGGCGGTCCTGCTGTGGAATCCCGCCTGGGTGCACCATATCGGGTTTCAGTTGAGTTTCATCGCCGTCCTCGGGATCGTTCTCGGCCGGCCGCCGCTCGAATCCCTGCTCCTCCGCCTCCACTTGCCCAGGGTGCCGGCCCGGTATCTGGCCGTGTCGACGGCCGCGAGTCTCTCGACGATGCCATTGGTCGCCTGGCATTTCGGCATGGTCCCCCTGGCTGCCTTCGTCGTGAATCCGCTGGTCGTCTGGTCGTTCGATTTCATTCTGCCGATCGGGCTGTTCATGGTGATCATGAGCGTCGTCTGGTTCCAGGCTGGCGTGTTCCTGGCCGCGGGGCTGGCGCTGGCGCTGGACGGATTCATGGCGGCGGTCAGGGCCGGCGCGACACTTCCGTTCGCGCTCCTCGACGTAGGCAGCATTCCCGCGGGCGCGGTCGCCGCGGCGTATGCCGCCCTGCTGGGGATCGTCGCCTGGCACCAGCAGCTTTCATCGGCACCGGCGCGGATGACACAGCCGGGTCCGCTTTCCCCGCCCGTTTCGGGAGCGCCTCTTGCCGTGCCTCGTGCAGGAAGGCAGCCAGAGGAAAGCGCCGCTCAACCTGATGCGGCCCGCCCCGAAGGGCTGAATCCGCTCGACAGCGACAGTCTCGTGGAAGCGATCGACGGCCAGCTCGCGGTGTTCCCAAAGCGCGCGCTCAAACAGCAGCAGGGGCGCATCGAGACGATGACGTTTCCCGTGCAGGCGCTGAGTCCCGACAGCCAGAACATCTTTCACCGGATGGACGATCTGACGCTCGAAACTCTGCGCGGCCAACCCGATCGCCTGCTCGAAGCGCATGTATACTGCATGGCCCTGCTGGGGAACGAACTGCTGTCACGCGTGGCCGTGAAACTCGAACCGCCGCCGACGCCGGCCGACATCCAGGTTCGCAGAAAGGCGCACAACCGCTTTCTGGCGCTCGTTCTGACGTCGGAAGCCTTTTTCAACTCGCCGCTTCCCGGGCGTGCGACCCGCGCAGGGCTCGCCATGCTGATTCCGCAGGCATACGAGCTCCACAAGACCGGCTGCGAGATGCTGTATGCCTTCACGAAGCTCCGCGACGAGGAAAAGCGGCTGGAGCATTTCGAGTATCGCAAAGCGGTGCTCGCCTGGTGCAGAAACCTGATCGAGGCCCTTGCGGCGGATGAAAAGCGTCGCAGGCCGGCGACGAAGCAGGACGACCCGCATGAAGTCTGAAAAGAACAGTTCCCGTTTTCTCGAAGCCGCTTCGGCGCTCGCTGTCCCACTTGCGACCGTCATCGCCGTCGTCGCGCTTCCACAGTTCCGGGAGCCCACGCGCCAGGCGTTCACCGTCGGAATCGGCCTCATCGGCCTGTGGGCGCTCGTCGCCGCCTATCGGAAAACCGAGCAGAGCTTCCTTCTCTCGAAAACGCTCCAGAGCCTCGCGGCCATCGGAACCGTCATGCTCCTC
>JAGOCE010000130.1 GCA_017998915.1 Candidatus Ozemibacteraceae bacterium | reverse complement strand
GGTCGCGATTCAGGACTTCTTCGCGAAGAACCAGGAGACGTTCGACACGCCCGAGTCGCGCAAGCTGCGCCAGATTCTCGTCTCCGACGAGGAAACGGCGAACGACGTGTACAAGCGCCTGCAGAACGGCGAGATATTCTCGCTGCTCGCCAAGCGCTACTCGATCGACGGCAGCGGCATGGAAGGCGGCAGCATCGGCAAGATTCGCCGGCGCCAGCTCCCCGCCAACGTCGAGGAAGCCGTCTGGAAGCTGAATGTCGGCCAGTTCACCCCGCCCCAGCAGACGAGCTACGGCTGGTCCATCATCCTCTACGAGGCCGAGGGTGACCGCGGCGAGAAGGCGAAACTCGACAATACCGTTCGCGAAAAGATCCGCGCTCAGCTGAAACAGGAATATATGCAGGAATATTATACGGGCTTCCTGACCGGCATGCGCAACCAGGCCCACGTCATCCGCAACCAGGAACTGCTCAAACTGCTGTAATGACGCCCGATCGACGGGGGCGGGCCAGCCGGCCCGTCCCCGTTGTTTTATCCGAGGACGAACGCACATGAGACTCGACAAATTTCTCCAGGCGACCGGCCTGATCAAACGCCGCGTTCTCGCGAACGAAGCCTGCAAGCGCGGCCTGATCTCGGTCAACGGTATCCCGGCCAAGCCCACCCGCGACATCGCGGCAGGCGATGTCATCAGGCTCGACCTTCCCCGCCGGGAGCTCGAAGTCCGCGTTCTGAAGGCGCTGACGCAATCGACCATGCCGCGGGCGAAACGGGACGAGTTTCTCGAGACGATCAGGGATGTCGCGAAAACCCCGACGGATGACTGGTGGCAGGATGACCAGTGACGGCAAACTGCCGGCGAAAAAATCGCTGGGACAGAACTTCTGCACCGACGCGAGGCTGCCGGCCGAGATCGTCCGCAGGCTCGCCGCCGGCCCCGGCGATGTGATCTGGGAGATCGGCCCCGGCACGGGCGCCCTGACGGAGAAGCTGATCGCGACCGGCGCGGCGGTCGAGGCGTTCGAAATCGACGAACGCATGCGAGACGAGCTTGCCCGGTTCGGAAACCGCCTTGCCATCCGCTGGGGAGACGTCATGGAGATGGATCTCGTCCCGCTGGTGCCGGCCGGAAAACGGCTGCTCGTCACGGGCAACCTGCCGTATTACTGCGGCACGGCGATTCTCCGGCGGCTGTTGATGCTGAAGCCGCAACCCACACGTCTCGTCTTCCTTCTCCAGGATGAGGTCGCACGCAAAGCTGCGGCGAAGCCGGGTGCCGACGCCTACGGTTTCCTGTCGGCCCAGGTGCGACTGTTCGCCGAGCCTGTTCTCGGAACACGGTTTTCCCCCGCGTCGTTCCGGCCTTCGCCCAAAGTCTACAGCACGATCCTCGAACTGCGGCCCCTGCCCCTCGACGAAGGTGATTTCGAACGCCGGGAGCGCGCCCTGAAGATTCTCTCGGTCATGTTGGGAAGCCGGCGCAAAATGGCGTTTCCCCTGTTGAAACATGCCTTTCCCGGCGCGAAGCCATCCTGGGAAGATCGTTTTATATCATTACATATAGACATGAAAGCACGGGGCGAGACACTTTCCCTCGAAACCGTCATCGAACTGGCATCCCAGACCTTTTCCTGAATGATTTGAACGGCGGTCGCCGCTATCTTCCGTCGTCGTCGTCCTCTTCGACGGCCGGGAGGGAAGCCGCGGCTTTCGCGGTGAAGCCCCGCGGGGTCTGGGACGCCGTCGAAAGCCCCGTCAACCGCTGAACGGCGATGCCGGCGAGCATCATGCCGAAGATGGCGGTCATGTATCCGATCGAGCCCTGGATCATCCGCGGCCGCCCCCGTGTCAGCGTCACCTCGTGCCGCTCGCCGGGGATCTCGTCGGGGTGGTAGGGCATGATCGGCGGCTCGACCGAGGAGACCACGGTGATGCCCCGCTCGATGCCGAAACTCCGCAGCCGTTTCCTGATGCGACGCGCGAAAGGACAGATCGTCGTCTCGCTGATATCGCATGCTTTCACGAGCGTGGGATCGATCTTCGCGGCGGCGCCCATGGCGGATAGAAGCGGCAGTCCCGCCTTCACCGTTTCGACCATGAGGGTAATCTTCGGGTTGAACGAGTCGATTGCGTCGATGACGAGCGAATACGGACGCTGCAGGAGGTCGGCAATCTTTTCCCGGTCGAAAAAAACCGGATGCCGCTCGACGAGGCAGGAGGGATTTATATCAATCACTCTATCACCCATCGCGTCGACCTTGGACCTGCCGATCGTCGACTCGAGCGCCATGATCTGACGGTTCAGATTGGTGCGACCGATGGTGTCGAAATCGACCAGCGTCAGATGCCCGACCCCGGCGCGCGCCAGTCCTTCGACGGCATACGACCCGACGCCGCCCATGCCGAACACGGCAACGTGCGAACCTTCGAGTTTCCCGAGCGCGTCAGTCCCGATCAGCAGTTCCGTCCGGTAAAACCGTGTCTCATCCCCGCTCATGTCAGCCCCCGCCGTCCTCCGTATCGATGTTGCAGGAGGATACCACAGCGCGGCGTCCGCCCCAAGGGCCGGCTCAGCCGAAGATACGCCGCACCGTCGATGCGGCTGCCGACTGAATTTCCTCTACTGGCACGCCGCGCAAGCAGGCCAGATACGACGCGATCCCCGGCAGGGACGCCGGCTCGTTGCAGGGCGCATCGAAGAAACATGGTTTCAGGTCAGGGGCGTCTGTTTCGAAGACGATCCTGTCGACCGGAACGTCACGGGCGACAGCCGGTGTTTTCCGCGCCTGGGGCATGCACAGGGAGCCGGCGAACGAGATGACGGCCCCGTCCTCGATGAACTGGCGCGCGATCTCGACCGGGCCGCTGAACGCATGCATGATCCAGGGAACACCGGGGGCATGGGCCCGAAGAATTGCCCGGGCTTTGTCCCAGGCACCCCGAAGGTGCACGAGCAGGGGAAGCCCGCTTCGCCGCGCGATCTCTGCCTGTGCCGTGAATATTTCGATCTGATGGTTCATCGGGACATCCGACTTCACATCCAGGCCGCACTCTCCGATCGCCACGGGCTGATATCCGCATCGCCCCGATTCAGCCAGAATCTCTTCCGGCCGCATGCCACCACAGTAGCCCGGATGCACACCCCATGCCTTCGTCACCGTCGCCGGCCAGCCGGGATCACGGACCCCGCCGGTCACGCCGGGCACGATGAACCGCCCGACCCCGGCTCGTCCGGCGCGAGCCAGCACCCCGGCCAGGTCAGCAGCCAGTTCCGGAGCGTCGAGATGGCAATGTGTATCCGTCCAGTGCGTCATGGCGTGTCAATTCTACCCCGGTCGTAAGTGTTTTTCGATTTGCATTCATCTGGGGAATACAGTATAATACGCGGATATGGTAGCGAGTCTGACGGGTTTCGGGCGGGGTGAAGTGACGGATGCGACCGGCCGCGTGGCGGTCGAACTCAAGTCCGTGAACAACCGTTTTCTCCAGCTCGACGTCCACGTGCCGTGGGGTTACGGCTGGGCCGACGCGATGCTTCGCAGCCTCGTCAGCGAGCGCATTTCACGCGGCAAGGTTTCGATCAACCTCGAGATCGTCGACTATACGCCGACGCAGCAGGCTGTCGTCAACCGCCAATTGCTGAAATCCTTCATCGATCTCGCCGCCGATCTCGAGAAGGAAACCGGCCGTGCGCTTCCGCTGCAGCTCGACGGCATGCTCGGGCTTCCCGGCGTCGTGAAGGTCGATTCCGAGAAGGCCGACCAGAACGTCATCTGGGCCCGCATCAAGCCGGTCGCGGAAAAAGCGATCGCCACCTTTATCGAGTCGCGCAAGCGCGAGGGCGCGAATCTCGCCGCCGACATCCTGCGCCGCAGGGATCGCCTCGACGAGTGCCGCAAGGCAATCGAGGAGCGCATTCCCCAGTATCGCACCGCGTTCATCGAACGGTTCACCGCCCGCATCAAGGAACTCGCGGGCCAGGCCGGGATCGAGGAATCGCGGCTCGCCTCCGAAATCGCCATCTGGACGGACCGTTCCGACATCAGCGAAGAACTGACCCGCCTCGCGAGTCACCTGAAGGAACTCGGCACCATCATGAACAGCTCTGAACCCATCGGCCGCCGCCTCGATTTTCTTCTTCAGGAACTCAACCGCGAGGCGAACACGACGGGGAGCAAAGTGGGCGATATACTTGTCATTCAGCAGGTTCTCGACATCAAGTGCGAGATCGAGAAGATTCGCGAACAGGCGCAGAACATCGAGTGAGAGTGTGAGGAGCATCGTATGAAGGTCCGTCTTCTCAACGTGGGGTTCGGCAACGTCGTCGTGGCCGGCCGCATCGTTGCCATCGTCAGCCCCGGTTCGGCTCCGATCAAGCGCCTCAAGGAAGACGCCAAGGAGCGGGGCAAGCTGATCGACGCGACCTACGGCCGGAAGACCCGCGCCATCGTCGTCACCGATTCCGATCATGTCATTCTTTCGGCGATCAACCCCGAAACCGCAGCGCTCCGCCTGCTTGGCCGCAAGATCGCGGACCACAGCGAGGAAGAGGCTACCGAAGAGATCAACCACACACCGGAGGTCGAATAAATGGCTCTGAAGTTCCGCTCACGCACCGAAATCACCGATCGCATCCCGAACAAATACGACGCCGTCATTGCCATTTCCCAGCGCGTCAAGATGCTGGTCGAAGGCCGCAAGCGGCTGATCGACACAGGCGACGAGAACTACGTGAAAGTCGCGATGGAAGAGATCGCCTCCGGAGCCCTCGAGATTGAGGTCGAAAAGTAAGCCTGCCGCGGCGCGTCTGCTGATCGTCATCGGTCGCGGGCTCGCCGCGGGCTTCGCACCTGATCTCGTCTGGCATTTTCAACAGGGCGGTTTTGAAACCCGCATTGCCCTTGTTCCCGAAGCCGAAGGGTGGGCCGCCCCTGAATCTTTGCGCGCCCTGAGTGGAGCCCCGGTTCTTTTTCATGAGCCGTATCCCGCCTGGGTTGAACGCGCTGACGTTTTTGCCGCGACCGTTGCCATCGGTCTTTCACCCGCAACCATCTCTGATCTCACGCGTGGAGTTGCGCGTGCCTCTGCGCTCGACCTGATGCTTCGTCGCGGAGGGCCCCTATTCCTCCTCCATGAGCCTTTTCCCGGCGAAGGCGGACCGGTTGCACGCGAGTGCACCGCACTCGGACATACCCTCGTCGAACTTCCACATCACCCCGGCACGTGGCGGAAAACGTTCGAGCGACTTCTCTCCGACGTGGTTTTACTCCTTTCCAGGCGCAGTTCGCTTGCAGCCTTCCCCGTGGCCGTCTCACGAACCGTTCCGGCACCTCTCGCCACGCTTGCCGGCGATGCGCCTGCCTGGCTCGCCGAATTGAAGCGGCATCTCCGCAGGCTCGGCTTTCCGGTTTCGGACGCGGCTCCTGAACAAACCCCCAGGATCCATATCGAAACATACGAGGGCCCTTTCCCGCTTCCTGACAAAAAAGGACGAAGCTCCGCCCTGAGCGTGACGCTCGATCCGACCGCGGCGGAATCGGTCTCCCCCGCCCTTCCCGGCGCGCTTCACGTCAGGTTCGTCCATCCCGATGCCCCTGAGGCGGCAGTCAAAGCGCTTGCCGGCACCGGAACGCTCGGCGTCCGTCGACAGCCGCTCGGGCACCTGATCGTCACCGACAGCTCGGGCGACCGACTCCTTCCCGACGTCACCGCCCAGCCCGCGTTTCTGCGCTTCGCCGAACTCCTGGCCGACAAACTTTCCCAGCCGGCCGGCTGATCGGTCTGCAACGCCATGAATACCGGCATCGTCCGGCGCTACATCGAAGTTTCCTTCCCGGTCGCGATTCCCTTCGAAGGCGGCGTTCTCACCTATCATCTCGACGCTTCCCCGGATGCGTTTCCAGCCGTCGGCTGCCGGGTCGTCGCCCCCGTCCAGTCCCAGAGAATTATAGGGTATACTATTAGAGTTACAGATATAATACCTGATTTCCGCACCCTGCCGGTGACCGAAGTCCTCGATCCGATCCCCCTTCTCTCCGACACCCTCGTCAGCCTCGCCCTCTGGATGGCGGAAACCTGTCTCTGCACGCCCGGCGAGGCATTTCATGCAATGCTCCCCGCAGGGGTGAAACAGAAGATGACGCGGATCGCCCGCCCCGGCACGGCGGCGCTGTCCGGCTCCATGGAGTCCCTTCCCGCCCCGATCGCCTGGCTGCGCGGCAAGGGAGAGGCCGCCTATAAATCCTGGCTGGCACGCTTTCCCCAGGTATCCGCCCGGCTGGCCGCGTGGTCGGCGGAAGGCCTGGTCATCGTCGGCTTCGAGAAGCAGGAAGCGGCAGGGCCGCGCGTCGTCAGGCTCGTTTCGATTCCGCAGGATCGGGCCATCGAACTCGAGTCCCTGACGCCAAAGGAACGCCAGGTCGTCGAGGCGCTCCTTCGCATCAATACGCCCTTGTCCATCCCGAGACTGTGCCGGGAAGCCGACGTCAGCAACGCGCCCGTGCAGCAACTCGTGAAGAAGGGCATGCTGACGATCCGCGAAGAGCGTTTCTGGCGTGAAGTGGCCCGCGACGCCTATTACCGCACCGCCACGCCCCCCCTGCCGGAACTGACGACCGAGCAGACGGCCGTTCTTTCCGAGATCCGGGCGGCAGCCGCCGGAGACCGCCGGCCCGTGCTGGTTCGAGGCGTTACCTGCTCGGGAAAGACCGAGGTGTATCTCCGTTGGGTCGCCGAGTGTCTGGGATCAGGGCGCGGCGTCATCGTGCTCGTCCCAGAAATTTCCCTGACCCCCCAGATGGTCAAACGCTTCCGCGACCGGTTCGGCGAACGCGTCGCCATTCTGCACAGCCGGCTTTCCGACGGGGAGCGGTTCGACCAGTGGGAACTGATCCGCTCGGGCGCAGCCCCTGTCGTCGTCGGTGCCCGGTCGGCCGTCTTCGCGCCGGTTCCGAACCTCGGCTCGATCATCATCGACGAGGAGGGGGAACCCTCGTTCAAACAGGGGGAATCCCCCCGCTACCATGCCCGCGAGGCGGCCGCGAAGCGATGCGAACTCGAACGAGCTCAGCTCGTGATGGGCTCTGCCACCCCGACGATGGACGCGTTCCAGCGCGCCAGGGACGGCCGATACCGCCTCGTCGAGATGACGCAGCGCGTCACGGACCGCACGCCCCCACAGGTCGATCTCGTCGACATGCGGCAGGAGCTGGTCGCGAAGAAAAACCGGAGCATGTTCTCGGAAACGCTGGCGAACGCGCTCAAATCGACGCTCAGCGCCGGAAAGCAGGCCATTCTCTATCTCAACCGTCGCGGGTACAGCAGCTTCGTGCTGTGCCGGGCCTGTGGAAAGGTCATCGAGTGCTCGCGCTGCCAAGTGTCGCTGGTGTATCACGAGGGAAGCCGCATCCTGCGATGCCACTACTGCGGCGAGGCGAAGCCGCTGCCGACCGTCTGCCCGTCGTGCGGCAGCGAGGCGATCCGGTATTTCGGGGCCGGTACGCAGCGCGTCGAATCCGAGGCACGCCGATATTTTCCCGGCGCCCGCATCGCGCGCATGGATTCGGACACGACCGGCACCCGGGGCTCGCTCGAACAGATTCTCGATCGGTTCGGCCGCCACGAAATCGACATCCTGATCGGCACTCAGATGGTCGCCAAGGGCCTCGACTTCCCCGACGTCACGCTCGTCGGCATTCTCGCCGCGGACAGCCTGCTGCGCATCCCGGATTTCCGGTCGTCGGAGCGGAATTTTTCGCTGCTGGCACAGGTTTCAGGCAGGGCCGGACGCGGCGACGCCGCGGGGCGCGTCGTTCTGCAGACGTATTTTCCCGATCACCATTCGATCAGATATGCTCTGACCGAGGATTACCACGGTTTTTTCGCCGAAGAGTCGGAACATCGGCGCGCAGCCGGTTTTCCGCCGTTCCTCACGCTCGCCTCGCTGTTGTTCACCAGCGAGCAGGCGGAAAAGGCGAAGGACGCGGCGCAGAAGCTCGCCGAGGCGCTTTCCGGGAACCCCGCTTTCGAGGGGGGCAACATTTTGGGGCCGGCTCCGGCGCCGATCGAGCGGATCAACAACCAGTTTCGTTTTCAACTTCTCGCGCGGAGTCCGGACCGGGGCGCGCTGACGGCAGCCCTGCGGTCGTCGGTGAAGGCGTCGGTGGTTTCCGGGGTGAAAATATCTATTGATATAGATCCATACTTCGCCCTTTAACGCGTGCACGGCAGTATCCGCCCGCATGGTCGGAGGAGGCTGGCGGGGCGTGGTTGTATGGGTAGGATTGCGGAGAGGAATCTGATATAATGGAAGGTAATACACGCATATCGTTCCAAGAGATTGGAACCCTGGCCGCCGAAGGAGACATCCCATGATCAGACGCATACTTCATCTGGGCGAAGAGCCGCTGCGCGAGCTCTCTGAGCCGGTTCAGGCCATCGACGACGAGCTTCGGACGCTGGTCAAGGATATGTTCGAGACGATGTACAAGAACAACGGCGTCGGCCTTGCTGCGCCCCAGGTCGGCATCAACAAACGGCTTTTCGTGATCGACACGGGTGACGACCCCATGGTGTTCATCAATCCCGAGATCGTCAGCCAGTCGGGCAAGGAAACCTGCGAGGAGGGATGCCTTTCCCTTCCGGGGCTGCGCGAGAACGTCGCACGGGCGAAGAAGATCGTAGGCCGGGCGACCGATCTCGACGGCAAGCTGTTCGAAATCGAGGCTGAAGGCCTGATGGCCCGCGCCTTCCAGCACGAGCTGGATCACCTTGACGGCGTCGTGTTCATCGACCGCATTTCGAAGGCCCGACGTCTGCAGATCAGGCAAGAACTCGCGATCATCGAAGACGGCGGAACGGTCGAATACGAAGACGACGAGCGGGACGACACCGGCGACGACGAAGCCGTCGCCTGACAGCTGAGCATGCCCGAATCCGCCGGTCCAGCCCCCTTGCGGGTGGTCTTCATGGGCTGCCCCTGGTTTGCAGTGCCGGTTCTCGAGGCTCTCGCAGCTTCGTCCGCTTTCCAGGTCACGTCGGTGTACTGCATGCCCGACCGTCCCAAGGGCCGTGGACACCGGGAGGCGGCGACTCCCGTCAAACAGGCCGCAGAAGCCATCGGATTGCCGGTTCGCCAGCCTTCTTCCTTCCGGAAAGATCCGTCAGCGGTCGCCGAACTGCGGGCCGAGAAGCCCGATTTTCTCGTCGTCGTCGCTTACGGGCTCATCCTTCCCCAGGAAGTGCTCGACATTCCCCGCTTGGCTGCGGTCAACCTGCATGCCTCCCTTCTGCCGAAATACCGGGGCCCCTCCCCCATTCATGCCGCTCTCATCGCGGGCGACCCCGTCACGGGAAACACCGTGATGCTCATGAACGCAAAGATGGATGAAGGCGACATCCTCGCAACGGAGACGACGCCCATCACGCCCGCCGACACGCTGTCGGACCTTCACGACCGCTTGAGCGAGATGGGGGCCCCGCTCGTGACACGAACGCTTCTCGGCTTCTCACGCGGCGAGATACGCCCCGAGCCCCAGAACCATTCGCTCGCCACCTATACGCAGAAAATTTCGAGCACCACGGCTCATCTTCTCTGGAACCGGCCCGCGACCCAGCTTTTCAATCTCATTCGTGCGATGACGCCCTGCCCGGGCGCCTGGTTCGAATCGAGCGGCGAGCGACTCAAGGTCGGCGAAGCCGCGCTGGACGAACCGGTCACGGCTCCTCCCGGCACGGTCATTCAGGCCGATGCCCACGGCGTCCGCGTCGCCTGCGGCGAGGGCAGCTCTCTGCTGCTGCTGAAGCTTCAGCGCCCCGGGAAATCGATGATGCCGGCCGCGGACTTCCTGCGCGGCTTCACGTTTCCAGCCTCGCTGGCGTAGAGATCGCCGCATTCAACAGGACGAGCGGCAAACCGATATATCAGACAAGATATTTTCTCGGGGATTCTCGAACGATCCGGGGAACCGATGAGAAAACGTGCCCCAGATCGACCTCGAGGCCGGGAAACAGCATGCAGCCCATGATATCAATATCGCTATATATGACCGCCTCC
Organism: Candidatus Ozemibacteraceae bacterium; assembly: GCA_017998915.1. GTDB lineage: Bacteria > Muiribacteriota > Ozemobacteria > Ozemobacterales > Ozemobacteraceae > MWAR01. The sequence goes on along the minus strand of JAGOCE010000130.1, from coordinate 112 downwards.
CCGAAGCGTCCGGTCGATTCCAGGGCATAGACAATGATCCGGCGGTCGGTTGGCGAGACGATCCAGAACTCCTTCACACCGTGCTTCTCATAGAGCTGTTTTTTCGTGATGT
>JAGOCE010000129.1 GCA_017998915.1 Candidatus Ozemibacteraceae bacterium | reverse complement strand
ACCCTCGAGCATGTGGGTCGCGCACGAATGGCGGAGAACGTGCGGCGAAACCTGCCGTGGGATGCCGGCCGCTACCGCGTATTTGCGGACGATCTTCCACAGGCCCATCCGCGAAAGCGGACTGCCGAAGGGGTTCAGAAACAGGGTCCGCTCGGTGATGTTGCCCCCGAGCAGCTTGTGGCGGCCATCGCGCAGATATGCATCGACTGCCCGCAGGGCGAAACCGCCGACCGGCACGATCCGCTCGCGGCCGCCCTTCCCGACCACATGCACGAACCGGCCCTCGCGGTTGATGCTTCCGAGTTCGAGCGAGATGAGTTCGGACTCGCGGATGCCGGTCGCATACAGGATTTCCAGGATCGCTCGGTCACGCAGGCCGAGCGGGCTGTCGGCCGCGGGGGCGGCGATCATCGCCTCGACCTCGACGATGGTGAGAACTTTCGGAAGCGGCCTTCCCACGCGGGGAGGCTCGAGAATACGCGTCGGATCGACGGCGATCTTGTTTTCGCGGCGCAGGAACCGGTAGAACCCCCGCAGCGTCGACGCCTTGCGGGCGACGGAACGCGGCTGGAGCCCCCGATCGTGCAGGTGGGCCATGAACAGCGCAAGAGGGCCGTCCGCGCCCGGCTCGTCGGGACGGCGGCCTTTGTCCTGAAGGAACTTCAGGTAATCGAGCAGGTCCCGGCGGTATGCCTCGAGAGATTTAGGCCTGAGGCCTTTCTCCACGGACAAATAGGCCAGATACTGCTCCAGCAGTTCGGACAAGGTTTGCGCTCCTCATATCTGAAAACACCTGTAGATCAGATATCGGCGCAAACGCCCGATTCACGAAGTGCGCAGGCCGGCACAGTAGCGGATCGCGGCGAACAGTTCCTCCATTTTGAAGGGCTTGGGCAGGCATCTCGCGAATCCGTATTTCGCCGGTTGGGCCATGACCGGGTCGTTCGAGTATCCGCTCGCTGCGATGGCGCAGATGTCCGGGTCGATGGCGCGAAGTTCGGCGAGCGCCTCGATGCCGCCCTTGCCGCCCGGAACGGTGAGGTCGAGAACCACTGCGAGATACGGGTTCCCCCTCTCGTGCTCGCTCCGGAACAGGTCGACCGCCTCGTCGCCGTTCGCCGCGCAAGTCACGATGAAGCCGCCCTCCTCGAGGAGTTCGCGGCAGATATCACGCATGAACGGCTCGTCATCCATGACGAGGATCCTCCCGTGGCCCAGCGGGGATTTCATATCGACGACGGCCTGTCGCTTTCCCGAAGCTTTTCGCTCGGCTTGGGCGCGCGGCAGGTAGAGGATGAACGCCGTTCCCTCACCGGGCTGCGAATCGAGATCGACGAGGCCGCCGTGCCGTTTCATGATCGAAAAGACAATGGAAAGGCCCAGCCCGCTGCCGGCGGATTTCGTCGTGAAGAACGGGTCGAAGATGCGGGCACGTGCCTTCGGATCGATGCCCGGGCCGGTGTCGCGGATGGAAACGCGGACCGAGTCGCCGAGATCGACGCCGGGCAGTCCCGGCGAGCCAGCCGGAACGTTTTCCGCGGTGATGGTGATCTGGCCGCCCTTCGGCATCGCCTGACGTGCGTTGAGGATGATGTTGTCGACGGCCTGGGCGATCTGGTTCTCGTCGATGTGGCAGAGCCACAGGCCCTCCTGCAGATGCATGTCGCACGAGACGTTCGAGCCGCTGAGCATGAACGTCGAGGAGCGGCGCAGGATCGGCTCGATCGACATCGTCTTCTGCACCGGCTTGCCGCCTTTGGCGAAGGTCAGCAGCTGGCGCGTCAGGTCCTTGGCACGCGTGAACACGTCGAGCGCCGCACCCATCCTCTCGACGGCCTTCGTCGTGTCGCCGTTCTTGCAGCACAGCTTCGCCATCTCGATATTGCAGAAGATGCCGCTGAGGAGGTTGTTAAAATCGTGGGCGATGCCTCCGGCGAGCACACCGATCGACTGAATCTTGTCGGCGTTCTGGAGAATCTCGTGGATTTTCTGCTCGCGCGTCATGTCGCGAAACACGAGGACGGCCCCGACGATCTGCTTGTTGGCATCGAGAAGCGGCGAGGCGGTGAAGGTGATCGGCAGTTCGTTGCCCTGTGCATCGATCAGGAGAGCCATGCGGCTCAGCTCACGGGCATCGTCGGACGCGAGCACCCGTTTCACCGGATCGGCGCAGAGGGCATCGTTTCCACGCATCTGAAGCCGGAAAATATCGGCTACGGGGCGGCCTCGGGCCTCGTCGGCCGACATGCCGATCAGTCGCTCGCCAACGGGATTGACCATCGTCGTGAGGCCGCGCACGTCGGCAGTGATGACGCCCTCGCCGATGCTGCGGAGCGTCACGAGCAGTCGCTCCCGCTCCTCGGCCAACTCGACGACGGCCCGACGCCGTTCGCGCCTCATTTCGGCTTCGCGCAGTTCGCGTTCGACGGCCGGGGGAAGCCGGGAAAGGCTGTTCTTGGTGATGTAGTCCGCCGCCCCCTCTTTCATCATCCGGACGGCGATCTCCTCGCCCATCATGCCCGAAACGACGATGCAGGGAATGTCGAGGCCGGCCTCTCTGATGATCTCGAGCGCGGTCGGCGCGTCGAAGGAGGGAAGCTGGTAATCGGCGATGATGATATCCCACTGCCGAACGGGAAGGGCGGCCCTGAACGCCTCGGCCGTCTCGACCCGCTCGCCGCTGACATCAAACCCGGATTTTCGCAAAAGCCGAAGAATCAGCTCGGCATCGCTTTCCGAATCTTCAATCTGAAGACAGTAAAGAGTGGTCATTCCTTCTTGATCTTGGGCGGCGGCTCGTTCAATACCAGCCAATATAATCCAAGATTCTGGACCGCCTGGGCGAACTGCTGGAAATCAACCGGTTTGCGGATGTAGCTGTTCGCGCCAAGGTCGTAACTGGCCGCCACGTCTTCCTCTTCCTTGGATGATGTCAGGATGACCACGGGCATGCGGTGGGTGCGCCGGTCCTCGCGGATTCTCCGGAGGACTTCCAGCCCGTCGATGCGTGGAAGCTTCAGATCGAGCATGACCAGCATCGGGAGGCCGTTGTCGGCAACACCCGGCTTGCCATCCACCCCGAAAAGATAATCGAGAGCCTCCTGCCCGTCCTCCTTGATGACGAGGTCGTTGTAGATCCGGCATTTTTCGAACGCGCGCTGGGTCAACCCGACGTCGTTCTGGTTGTCTTCAACCAGGAGAATCGTTTTCTGTTTCATCCTTTTTCCTCAAGCGTGAATTGGAAAGTGGCACCCTTGCCCGGTTCCGACGAGGCCCAGATGCTCCCTCCATGGCGGTGAATGATGCGTGCGACCGTGGCGAGACCGATTCCCGTGCCGGGGAACTCAGACGCCTTGTGCAGACGTTGAAATGCCCCGAACAGCTTCGAGTAATACGCCATATCGAACCCGACTCCGTTGTCGCGAACCGAAAATGCCGGCTTCCCGTCGATGACGACGCGGGCGAATTCGATGCGTGCTTCAGAACACGGACCGGTGAATTTTACCGCATTATCCATCAAGTTGTTAAGAGCTATTTCGAGAAGCGCCGAATCGCCCCGGACCACGAGCCCCGGTTCGATCGAAAAGTCCAGATTTCGGCCGGCATTACTTTCCCTGAGCCGGGAAGCGATCGTTTGCGCCATCTCCGTCAGGTTCACGTCCTGCGGCTGGAAGGGCGACCGGTTCACCCGGGACAGCTGGAGCAGTTCGTCGATCAGCTGGCCCATCCGCTGTGTCTCGCTCCTGACACGGCTCAGATACTGTTTTCCCTTCTCGTCGAGCTTGTCGGTGTAATCCTCGAGAAGCGCCAGGCTCCAGCCGTCGATCCCACGCAGGGGTGCGCGCAGGTCGTGCGACACCGAGTAGGCGAACGCCTCCAGCTCCTGGTTCGACGACTCGAGCTGGACCGTGCGCTCGCGCACCCGCTGTTCGAGCGTCGAGGTGTGATTCTCAAGCGCGTCGGCCATCTGGTTGACCGAATGGCACAGCACGGTGATCTCACCCGTCGTGTCGGGCACGTTCACCCTGATCGAGAGATCGCCTTTCGCGATGTCGCGGATGTTCTCGATGAGATGGACCAGCGGCATGCTCACCCATCGTTCGATGAGGATCGTCATCAGGACGGCCACGATGGCGAAAAACAGGCCCGACAGCAGAATGATGCGCTTGGTGGCGAACAACTGCTGTTCGATCTCGTCCCGGGAAAAGCCGAGCACGACGTTTCCGATGAACCGGCTCGACGAGGCCGTTCCGAACGCCGAGGCGAAACTGGTCAGGAAAACCGGCTCCTGGACGATCAAGCCGTCTGGCAGTTGCGTCATGACGGACCCGGTGGCGACCTTGCCGTCACTTAGCGGCACCAGGGCCGGAACGCTCTGGCCCGCCGTCGGCATGATCGCGGAATGGATCGTTGCACCTACCTGATTCCGGAAACTGACGAAACGGAGGGAGGGAATGCTCGACGACTGGGTCGCCAGCGCCTGCAGCTGCTCCTCGTCCTCGGCGAAGATGGAAGGGACGGCCTGGAGGGCGAGCTGAGCCGCGAACGTCTGTGATGCCTGCTCGAAACGCGTTTCGAGCAGCCATCGCATATGCCGGTAATGCCAGGCGCCAAGTCCGGCCTCGAGAAGGAACATCGCCACGAGGAACGAGAAGAGGATCCGTATTCTCAGCGATGACATGCGGCCCCTTCCTTCAGAACACCTTCACGGCCGTGGTTCGTATCTCGGCCGAGGGTGAAAGCTGCAGCTTGTCGAGGATCGTGGCGTTGAGGATCAAATCCCACTGGTCGAAGTCGGGAACGGAGCTTCGGTCGTCGAACCCATCGACGACACTGTCGAGATAGGCGGCGATCCGCTCCGGCGAGAGGACGAAGGCGAACGCGGCGCCCTTCTTCACGATAGCCTCGGAAAACCCGACGATGGCCGTCTGTGATCGGAACGCCGCGAGCATGACCGGGCGGGTGATCGCATCGTTCATCAGCCCCGGATCGGGCGGCAGGATCGTCGCCACCGTCGGGTTGTCGAGCACCCGGAGGGCTTCCGGCAGGCCCCGGGGATCCTGGAGGCGGTTCACGACCAGCTTCAACCCCGCACGTTCGACGCCTTTCTCGAGGGCCGGCGACGGAGCGAATCCATCTCCGGCGAAGGGATACCAGATCGTCTTCAGCCCGGGATGGAGCTTTTTGAGCAGTTCCAGCTGCCGCAGATGCGGTTGCGGGATATCGATGTCGACGACGCGTGAATCGTTCGAAGGCCTGTCGACGAACACTGCCAGGATCGGCACATTCCAGGTCATGGTGAGCGCGCGCTGGAGGCCGGCCTCTCCGAGAGCGATGACCATCTGCGGAGAATGGCTGTCGATGAAGCTCGAGCTGGTCCTTTCGATCGGGCAGCTCACGAATCGGCGCTTCAGATGGGTTTCCAGGTGTTTCACGACCGCGAGATACAGCGGGATGTCGGACCGGTAGAACGTCCACACCTCCGTGTTGGCGCGGCACGGCAGGCAGGCCGCGAGAACGAGCGCGAGCAACAGCGCCGTGATCTGGCGCCGCAGGGAGATTCGCCGCTCGTTCATGATGTTCCCGCCTCCTGACTCAGAGATCCCAGGTCATTTCGAGGGTGATCTGCCGGCCGGGCTGGGGGAACTCATCGAATATACCATCACCTATATAAATGGGCGACATCGAGTATGACGTGTTGAGCAGATTTTTCACCTTCAGCGTCACGCGGTCGGCCACGCCGGGGAAGCCGAGCTGGCTCACGGTCAGGTTCAGCAGGGTGAGCGCGGGCAGGGATTCCCGGGAATCCGCAAAGTTGCGCGCACGGCGGGATGTCGTCGTTCCCCACAGGCATGTTTCGTACCGGTTCATCTTGAACGAGTAGCCAAGATTGATCTTGTTGTGCGGAAGTTCCGGAGCTAGCAGCATGGGGGCGGAGAGCTCCCGCTTGCGGAATGTCGAAAAGTTTCCAAACGCTTCCTGGCCGCGGCCGAATCGCTTGCGGGTTTCGAATTCGAGACCATCATAGGCCGTGCGATCGATATTCGTGTAGAGTGCGGTGGCGGAACTCTGGATACGGTCGCGCACCTGGTTGACGAACACGTTGACCTTCGAGAACCAGCCGGGAAAAGGCTCACCTAACAGCTGAAATTCGGTCGTCCGGATGCTTTCGATTTTCAGACCGGGATTCATGGTCATTTCATGGAAATTGGGATTTCTATAAGCCTTGCCATACAACAGTTTTCCCGTCCAGCGGGAGTTGAGGCGGTAGATCAGGCCGGCTCGCGGATTCCACGTGCTTCCGAAGATGGAATGGTCGTCATATCTCGACCCGATCACCAGTCGAAGGTTGTTCGCCAGGGACATGTCGTCCTGGAAGAATACCGACGTATTGTTCCTGCGCCCGGGCTCGGGATACCAACCGGGTAAGAAGGCCAGGGTCGTCGGATCATTCGGCGTATCGTAGGAGCCATAGACAGCGGATTCCGCGAGGTCGATGAACGTCTTTTCGGCGCCGACGGTGAACTGGTGGCGGCCGATCGGAGCAGCCTTGTAGAGGATGTCCATACCCCGAACCGAGTCGCGGGAATGATCCTCTTCCATCGCGCCGGGCGGATAGACGAGGCCGGTCGGCGGGAACAGCGCCCCCGGGCTGACGGCTTCGGCTCTCTCACTGTCGAGGAAGCGGTTGTAGAAGAGCCGGCTGGTCAATTCTGCCGATCCGTTCAGGATCCTGTGGTAGCTCAGCGTCAGCATGTCGTTCGAACGACGGAAAAACGTTTTATCGTTCAAATTATTAAAATATCCGATATACCCTTCCCGCTCACCCTGGACGTGGTGGGCGAGGAACGTCAGGCCGCGCGGGTCGCTGACCTTCAGCATCAGATCATTCTTCGTATAGCCGTCATGGGTGTTTCCGCCATTGCCGTATCCGTCGGCCTCGATGAACCGGTCCTGACTGTCGGACGACTCGCCCGAGACATTGAGGTCGATGACGGTGCGGCCTGCCGTGAATACCCTTCCGAACCCGATGCCGCGACGTTCGAACGAGCCGAGTGACGTCTTCACGTAGCCGGAATCGGCGGCACGGTTGTCGGTGATGCAGTTGATGACGGCCAGAAAGGCGCTCGAGCCGTAGAGCGCCGAGCAAGGACCACGCATGATCTCGATACGCGAGTAGCGGGAGAGGTCGAGGAGGTCCCAGGTCCAGTAGGGGGTTCCGAGGATCTGGTTATTGATACTGACCCCGTCGATCATGACCATGAAATTCCGGTTCGAGTCGAGGATGCCGCGGGGCCCCGGCCACCAGTCGCCGGCGATCGACTTCCACGGATTGAACCCCGGGACGAACTGGAGCAGTTCGGGAAGCGTATCGACGCCGAGCGAGCGAATCTGCTGGGCGGTAAACACCGACATGATGGCCGGCGACTCGAGCGCGGGCTCGGGAAGCCGCGTGGCGGTGACGACCGTCTCGGGCTCGTAGAGCAGGGCCAGTGACTCGAGCTCGGGATCGGCCGCGAAGGCCGGGGTGGATGTTCCTGCGATCAGGCCGAGGCAGACGAGCCATCGGACCAGCGTTCGGGCGGCTGACAACGGATGCTTCCTGCGCACTCTCTCTTTTCTCCTTGCCGCATGTCGCGCCGGATAAACCGGCAATTTCACGCGACCGGGTGGGCAAAGGAGCATCGCAATCGCATCTCGTCGATGCCAGGAGCTTCGATCACCCGGTCGTGCCTTTAGATGATAAATCGATCGGTATGGAAAAAGCAACCGGGAGATGGGAACCGGGCAAGAGCGTCTTACGAGGTCGAGATATCCGCTCCGGAGGAGGCTTTGTCAAGGGCCTGATTCACGGCTTGAAGTTCCAGAACGGCTTGCCGATACCGTGCTGCCTGTGTATCCGTCAGTTCTTTCAGCAGCCGAGTATTCGCCGGAATATTTCTGTGCTTGGTCGTGAGACGTGGCTGTGCATTGCCACCATCCGACAGGGGAATTTCGTGAAGCCCCGGCCCGGAAAATACCGACCGATTCGTCTGCAGCAGAGCCATGTTTCCGTCATCGAGGCGGATTTCGTAGAGTTTCGAGCCAAGTCGAGACATGACGGTGAATCTGTAGGTGGCGATACCGGCAGCCGCTTGCTGCGCGCCGATCTGATCACGCTTTGCCATGAGCATCGCACGCCGTTCTGCTGCCTGCCGGGCGGCAACCACCGTCGACAGTTTGTGTCTGAGCCGAACCGAGTCCGGCACGGCACCGACACCACGACGGAGCGTCGCCTCGGCATCCGCATTCCTGCCACCCAGAAGCTGAAGCTCCGAGAGGCCGAGATGCGCCCGCTCATTCACAGGGGCTTTCTCTATCGCGGCCCGGAAACAAGCCTCGGCGCCACGCACATCGCTCAGAGCGGCTTTCGCATACCCGATTCCGACGAGCGTCTCGACGTCCCCAGGCTCGTTCGCAAGGAGAGCCCGGTATTCCATGAGGGCTTCGGTGGGCTTTCTCAGATACAGATACGCTTCCGCCCTGGCTTTTATCGCCCAGACAGCCGTGGGAAAACGATCCGTGATCCGTTTCGTGGTTTCCACGACCTGGGGCCATCGCCTGCGGCGTTGCTGCACGCCGACCAACTGGCGATGAAGCTCGACGCTGCCTGCATTCCATGACCTTTCGAGACGCCCGATCCCCTTGAGAAAGGCCGCCTCGGCACGATCGAGTTTTCCCAGTTCTCGACAGGCAATTCCCAGCATGTAGCCTGTTCCCGAGTCGAGGCGAGCCACGCCGGCCGTCTGATCGAGCAGTCGCACGACCTCAGGCCAGTCGCGCTGCGCAAACGCAAAGGTCGCCTGCTGCCGAATGAGTTCGTCGACCGATCCGGTCTCCCCGACGGCCATTTCAGGCTTCACAACCAGCGCGGCATGAACATATCCGGTAAGGTGTTCGCAATATTTCACTCGATACCAGTTGTCGAGTCTCTCGAGCACGACCGCCTTGGAACGGGGAGGAAGCTGTCTGATGATCGGCGATTTCGTCGAAGGCGCCTTTCTGAGATTGACCTGGATATTGGCCAACTCGATCTCCGCCACCCCGAAACAGGCCGGCGCAAGAACGGCAATCATGCCAAGCAGCGCAACCCACACGCGGCTGCCTGTTTGCCCGAAAGGCATCATGGTCTGGTTCCCTCCCCGTCGCGCAACGTATGCTGTATCTCGTTACACATCGGCACGTTCTGGAAAAATCCGAACGGCGGCACCCGGCGGGAAGAAATCATCCGTTCACCCTGAACCTGCAAGGAGGCGTGTTTCGACAGGCTCAGGGCGAACGGAAGCTTTTGTTACGCGGGAATTCCTAGTGCTGTTTTACCTGGTGCGAAAATTTCGACAGGATCGCGTCGAAGAATTCGACGGGAAGACGCCCCTTGGCTTTTTCCTGCAGGATCGGAATCAGCGACCGAATGTCGGCGATCTTGCCAAGCGCTTCGAGCGCGTTCCGATACACGACGTCCTCGCGGTCATCGAGGAGGGCGATCAGCGAGGGAACGCCCTCCCGGTCGCCGATCTCGCCGAGAGCGAACGCAGCGGACGAACGGAGCCATTTCGTCGGCTCTTTCGTCATCGCGGTCAGGGTCGGCATGACGGTCTGGTCGCCCATCTTCGAGAGCGCGATGGCGGCGTTCACGCGGACGCGGTCGTTCGGATCGCGCAGCATTGGCTCGATCCGCTTCTGGTGGTCCCGGTCGTTGACGCCCAGCTTCGCCAGCGCTTCGACGGCGTTTGCGCGGACGCGCGCATCGGAGGACTCGAGGCCGGACTCGCAGACGGGGATCTGTTCGGTTCCGCCGAGCCGGCTCAGGACCGATAGGAGCGAGGCCTTGACCCAGGGATCCTTTTCCCGGCCGGCCATCTCCATCAACAGGGGAAGCGCCTCGCGGGCGCCAAGTCGTGCCATCGCCTCCATCGCGTTGATCCGCATCCACCGTTCCTTGTCGCCGAGATGCTCGCGGACGAGCTTTTTCGCCGTTTCGCCGCCTATGCCGCCGGCAACGAGCAACAGCTGTTCGCGGGCGGCCATCGGAAGCTTGGGAAACGTCTTGACGACGCGGTCGATGATCGTCTCACCCATGCCGACAAGGGCCTGGACCGCGAGTTCCCGGTGGCCGGGAGTGGCGCTC
>JAGOCE010000128.1 GCA_017998915.1 Candidatus Ozemibacteraceae bacterium | reverse complement strand
TCCGGCCGCATGGCAGCAGTCTTTGCTCAAGTCGCTCCTGATGGCTTTTTACCGACACCATGGGCGTCTCTGGCGGAACCTGCTGAAGATTCGGAGCGGTCACGATCTCGTTCGCACCCTGCGGGGATGTACGGTATCCTTGACCTGGCCCTCTCACGCTGACCGGAGGAGTATTTTGTGAAATATATATTGATCGTGAACGGTCCGAACATGAACCTGTTGGGGAAACGGGAGCCGGAAATCTACGGTTCCGCCGACCTCGCCGATCTCGAGGCGCGGCTCACCGCCGAAGCGGCTTCCCTCGGGTGCGGCATCGAATCGTTCCAGTCGAACCACGAAGGCGTCATCATCGACAAGCTTCAGGAGGCAATGGACCCCGGCCGTTTCGCCGGCGTCATTCTCAACCCGGGCGGTCTCACCCACACCAGCGTCTCGATCCGGGACTGCGTCGCCACGCTTCCGGTGCCAACGATCGAAGTCCATCTGAGCAACATTTTCGCCCGCGAGGAGTTCCGCAGCCGATCGATGATCGCCCCGGTCTGCGCCGGTGTCATCACCGGCCTCGGGTTCAACGGGTATCTCCTGGCGCTTCGCCATCTCGCATCACGAGCATCATGACGAATCCCGGTCGCATCGAGCTTCTCGCCCCCGCCGGCGACCAGAGCTGTCTCAAGGCAGCGCTCCTGGCCGGTGCCGACGCCGTCTACCTCGCCGGAAAGCGGTTCGGCGCGCGCGCGTTCGCCCCGAACTTCGATGACGCGGCCCTGCGCTGGGCGCGCAACGTCACGGCATCTCTGAAACGAAAGTTATATATCACATTAAATACCATTGTTTTCGATCACGAGCGGCATCTCCTCGAACAGGCGCTCGACTACTACGAAGTCCTCCAGCCTGATGCCCTGATCATCCAGGACCTCGGCGTGGCGTCGATCCTGGCCAGGCGTGGCAGCACGATCCCGCGCCACCTGAGCACGCAAGCCGCCTGGAACGGCACGGGCGGTTTCGATCTCCTTCGACGCCTCGGAATCACGCGCATCATCCTGCCGCGAGAGTCCTCGCTCGAAGAGATCCGGGACCTGACGAGCCGTGTTCCCTTCGAGATCGAAACGTTCGTCCACGGGGCGATGTGTTACAGCATCTCGGGACGATGCTTCTGGAGCGCCGCGCTCGGAACCCGCTCGGGCAACCGCGGCACATGCGCCCAACCCTGCAGGAAGGCCTATGCGGCCGGCGAGGGGAAACCGGGCGACTGGCTTTTCAGCCCCCGCGATTTGCGACTGCTCGAAGCCGTGCCCGAACTCGCCCGCGCGGGTATCGCCTCGCTCAAGATCGAAGGGCGCATGAAGGGACCGGACTACGTCTACAGCGTCGTTTCAGCGTATCGCCGGGTTCTCGACGGCGAAGCGCCGGGCGCCGAACACGCCGCCGCCCTTTCGGATGTTTTCAGCCGGCCGTTCCACCAGGGATTTCTTCGCGGGACTCCGTCGAAGGAGTGGAACACTCCCGAGCAACCCGGCCGCGAAGCTCAGACGGTCGGCCGGATCGTCGGCCCGGCAAAGGGAGGGCTCGTCGAAATCGAACTATCCGTCGTGATCCGCCCCGGCGACGGCCTGTCCTGGGACACCCCCGACGGAGCCCGGAGCGGCGCCCGCATCACCTGGATGGAACCTGGCGGGAAATCGAGCCACAAGCTCGTCCGCGGTCTCCCGGCCGGGCTTCCGGCGGGCACGATTCTGAGGCGCACCGATGCGACCCATGACGGTCCCTGGCTCAAAGGCTGGAACCGCGACTGGGAGCGATATCCGATCGACCTTTTCTGGTCGGGCCACGAGGGTCAGCCTCTCGCCGTCGAGACCATCGTCAACGGCCGACCCGTCCGGATCGAGACCGAGGCGCCTCTCACCCACGCCGTCGGGGGCCGCGGTCTCGAGTCGGGGCCGCTGCTACAGAAATTCGGCCTTCTGGGCGAAACCTTCGCGGCGCGGCGTCATGTGACCAAAGCCCTCGACCCAGCGATGTTCATCCCCCCGGGCGATCTGAAGCGGCTGAAACGCAGCCTCGTCGAGGCCGTGACGAAACTCGCCTCCCTCCCTCCTCCCACGCATGTCGCCAGGCCCGAAACGCAGGCGCCCACGTTCCTTCCAGCAGAACCGGCCGCGCCGGCGCCTGTGAAAACCCCGTTTGTCCCGCGAACCCAGTTGATGATCAGGCTTTTCAACCACGGTTTCCCGGTGCATCGCGACATCGGCCCCGACGCCTGGATCCTTCCCTTCGAGGACCGCCACGCCCTGCCCAACACGCTCGATCCGTCGCGAATCAGATACTGGCTTGCGCCGGCCACCTCCTGGGATCGAATCGACGCCCTCGAGCGCGAGCTCGACCAGTTGCCAGACCAGGAAATCCTCTGCATGGGATGGGAAGCCTTCGAGCTGGCAAAACGGCTTCCGCGGCATGCGTTCCGTCTCGACTGGTGCTTCAATGTCGCCAACACATCCGGTTCGCAGCTTCTCACCGAGGAACGGATCGCCGTCACGGCAGCGCGGGAATGGCCGCTTCAGCATCCTCCCGTCTCTTCCGACGTCACCTGGAGCATCGGCCACAACCCTCTCGTGTCGATGAGCCGGTTCCCGCCCCTCGCGGAACGGCACCGCATCGTCACCAATCCCCACCGGGACAGGTTTTTCCTCATGGATCTCGCCCCGGGGCTGACGGGACTGTTCCTGGTGTCGCCGATCACGACGTGGGTCGCGCCCTCCGGTCTCCGCTACCAGGTGGATATCGCCGTGGCCCCGCACGAAAGCCCGTTCCGCGTCCTCGGGGAACTGGAGCACGTCATCGCGTCGGCACGCGCGCGGCTCGCCTCCCCCGCCCCAAAACAGGGCTGATTCCGCTCAGGCTGGAACGAAAAAGCGGGGCGTTCACCGCCCCGCTTTTTTCTATAGCACTACAAACAGAATCAGTTTCAGCTGTCCTTCGTCCCGCTCCCGGTCGCCGGCCCGATACCCGTCTCCGGCTGATCGATGAAGGTGCGCTGGGTCGGTCTGACGGTCAGGACCGGGCAGTCCGCCTGCCGAGTGACGGCGTAGGACGTGTCGCCGAGGAGAGTCGTCAGGATCCCGGAACGGCCATGGGCGCCGATGATGATCAGATCGATCCTGTTGTCGGCGGCATACTCTATAATATTTGCAGCTACATTTCCTCCGAGAACGGTCGTGACGATCGCCAGGTCCTTGAACCCATCACCCACGAACTGTCGCATCTGCTCGTGGATGTCCTGCTGGGGGATTCCCCCGGGGGCGGAGATCGTCATCGGCATTTCCAGCGGCATCGGCGGCATGAACTCCTCCTCGAAGACGTGGAGAAGATGCACTTCCGCGCCGTACTGCCGCGCGAACGACGCGCCGTAGTTCAGGGCAAGCGCAGCGCCGTCGGAAAAATCGACGGGGACGAGAATCCGCTTGAGATTGATCAAGACTCGCTCACTTCACCCAGGACGGCGTGCGCCCCTGCGCAAGAACCTTGATATCGAGACCATTCGTGCGGGCGACATGCACGTGATCGCCTTTCTCGTAGGCAAGCCATCGATCGCCGGGCGCAACGGTCGGATACAGGCCGCTGAGGATCGGACGATGGAGTTCCTTGGTGGTCAGATCGAGAGATTCGAGTTCGCTGCTGCCGTAGCGATCGGAGATGAAGACAAGGTTCTTGCCGTCTTTCGTGAAGCATGGAAACGACTCGTTCACGCCCTTGGTATCCGTCAGGCGAATGATTCCCTGGGCCATCGTCGAGATCATGTACAGGTCGTTCGTGCCATCGTCCGTCAGGACGGAAACGGCGATCCATTCTCCGCTCGGGGACCAGTCGGCGGCCGTCACCCGGAGTTCCTGGGAAATCTTGACCGCGGTCTTCTGCTCGATGCTGTAGGTATAGAGGGCGGCGACATTATCGCAGGTCGAGTACATGATGAACTTTCCGTCGGGCGAGAAGCCTTCGAACGCACTTCCCTCGAAAAGCTTTTTGATCTTCTTGCCGTCACGGCTGAGCAGATAGACTTCGGAGCGCATATCGGGCAGCTTGTTGGTGAAGCCGATCCAGCCGCTCACCTCGCACAGCTTCGGGAAAACGATGTTGGAATATGCCGGCGTGATCCGCTCTTTGCCCGTGCCATCCGGGTTGATGAAAGCCAGATAGGTTTTCCCGGCCTCGGACGTATCGACATACAGAATTTTGCCTTCGGGAGCCTGGTCATCGGCCGCCCACACCCGGGGTGCGACGCAGAGAACCGCAGCGAGCAGCGACACGGCAACGCCCATCAAAAGCCTCTTCATGAACCCCTCCTGTTCCGGTCATCAAAAGAAATCGGGCGAGGTTGCCCTCGCCCGTTGAGTATAAACGAATTCTTCCGTGAAGCCAACAGGCTTCTTACATATTGAACAGTTTCTTCAGGGGTTCAAACGCATCGACCTGTTCCTGCCTGTCCTTGATGCGCGCCTTGGCGGTCTTGACATCCTTCAGAAGCTGTTCGACTTCCTTGGCATTCTTGGGATCATACTGGTCGATCTTCCCAAGCTTCGCCTCGGTTTCCTTGATCTGGTCGTTGCATGTCTTGATCTCGGCGGCAGCGGTATCAGCCTTGCTCTTCGCCTGACCATAGACTTCCTTGAACTCGCCAAAGGCCTTTTCGAGACGCTGGCGCGCCTGTTCGACACGTTTCGCCGTGGAGTTGATGTCGTCGTCGAAGGGGTTCCATGCATGGTTCGTGACATCCTGAGTGCGGACATTTTTTTCGTGGGCGGCATGCGCGGCCTTCAATTCGTTCTGGAGAACCACCAGGTTCTTCAGTTCCGTAAACTGCTGGAGGGGCGGCGCCTTGAGGAAGGTTCCGGGAAGGAGCCTGTTTGCGGCCCAAAGCGCCGACTGGTATTCGCTGCTCTTCCCACCCAGGTTGGCGATGCCGATTTCCTTGAGATCTCTTTCGAAGTACTTGTTCGCAGCGACATCGGCTTCCTTTTTCACCTGCTCGGCCTTCTTCGCCTCTTCCGCCTTCTTGGCTTCCTCAGCCTTTTTGGCGTCAGCAGCCTTCTTGGCTTCCTCGGCTTTCTTGGCCTCTTCAGCCTTCTTCGCTTCGTCGGTCTTCTTGGCGTCGGTGGCCTTCTTGGCTTCCTCGGCCTTCTTCGACTCTTCGGCCTTCTTGGCGTCGGCGGCTTTCTTGGCTTCCTCGGCCTTGGCCTTGGCGGCGTCGGTCTTGCCGGCGGTTTCATTCGTGACCGGCTTGCCATCACGCTTCACGAGCTTGACCTTCCCGTTCTCGATCGCCCAGATGTATCCCTCGGGGGGATTCAGGGCCATCCATTCGGGATCCGTCAGCAGTTTGTTGTCGATCATCAGGCGAACGGTCTCTGGGGTGAGGGCCGTCACCGTTTTCTTGTGGCTGAGAAGAATCCTGTTGAGGCCGTCGATGGCATTCTGCAGACGGGCAATCTTCTGCTCGGTGGTGTATTCAGGAATGGCGGCCGGAGGCTTGCCGGTCTGGCCAGTCTGCGAGCCGCTTTGCGACGAACTCTGCCCCCCTGTCTGGGAGCCGGTCTGCGCTCCGGCCTGGGAACCGGTCTGACTTCCAGTCTGGGTTGCACTCTGCGTGCCGTTCGGCGTGCTCGTGGAAGGAGCCGTCGGGGCCGGCTTGATGACGATCGTCAGGCTCCAGCCGTCGACGATCAGATCAGGGTTCTTTGCAAGCGACGGGTATTTCGACTTATTGGCTTCGACAAGGTCACGAAACTTGGAGCCGTCGCCGAGATACTTTTCCGCAAGCCCCCAGAGGGTATCGCCGGGTTTCACCGTAATCGTGACGGTTTTCGCCTTGGCAGGCTCGGCAGGCGCCTGTGTCTGGGTCTGCGTCGTAGGCGCCGCGGCGCTCGTCGTCTGGGCCGGGGCGGCAGCATCGACGACCGCAGGCTGAGACGTTGCCGCCGAGTCGTCGACAGCCGAACCGTCGATGACAACGGCACCACCGGTCAGGGGATTCGCCGCTCCGGTCGATTCGGCGTTCGCATGACCGCACAACAGGCCACAGAAAAGAACGACTACCAGCGGGGAGATTCGTTTCATCACTTGCACCTCTCTCTTCCCTGATTACGATAATGTACAGATTATACTGATTTTACGTCAGGTGTGAAGGAAAGTTTTCGACAAAATTGCACGAAATTTTCCTTCTTTCTTGTGGTATTCTTTTTCGGCAGACTACTACGAAAGACAAGAACGGAGAAAACGGACATGTGGCCAAAATGGCTGAGGGGTTTAGTTACTCTCTGGGTAGCATGGGACAGCCGTTCCCGCAAAGGTGCCGGTCTATTCTGGACTGCGACGGTGTTCATCCTGGGCCCGCTTCTGGTTCCCTTTTACCTTGCCGCCAGACCTCTTCTCCCCGGGGAAACGCGGCGCGGTTCCTTCTGGTGGAACGCCGCCTGGAACTTCGAGCGCCTGTTCTCTGCTCTTGCCGCGCTCGCAGGGATTGCCGTCTGCGCACAGAACATGCAGATCGCCGAGAACAAAGATCTGGCCGTCGTCAAGCGTGCCGAGATCAAGGCAGGCACTCTTGCAGGGCTGATCGCCACGTTCATCCTTCTGCTCATCGAGCGAGGCTCCATGAATATGCTGAAATCTTCCATGGAACGGGACTTGCCGGGAGAGAACTGATCTGAACGGGCACTCGTTCACAACCAGCGCGAAACGCTTCGCGCGGCTCTGGGTTGGCTTGTTCCTGTTCTCAGCTTCTCTTGTCCATGGAGCCGTCACGCTCCCCACAGGACCGGAGCAACCCGCGTCCGGCCCCGGAAGCAGCGATTATGCGCATGGCGGATATCGCATCACGCAGGTCGGAGCCTACGAAGAGCGATTCGTGCTGTATGAACCCACGAATCCAGCGCCGGCAAGCGCCCCCGTCGTCCTGTTCCTCCACGGCTGGCTCGCATCCGATCCGGGATACTACCAGGGCTGGATCGCTCACCTCTGCCGCCGCGGCAACACCGTCGTGTTTCCGATCTATCAGGGAAGCGGCGAACATCTTTCAAACTATACCGCGAACGCCGTCCGAAGCATGAAAGAGGCGTTCAAGACCCTGTATGCCGGCGGTCACGTCGAGCCTGACAGGGACCGCTTCGGCATCATCGGCCACGAAAGCGGCGGGGTCATCGCTGCAAACATCGCCGCATCGGCACGATATTTCAAGCTTCCCCAGCCAAAAGCCGTCATGGTGCTGCATCCCTCGCGACGGGGCGGTTTCGGCGCCGCGCTTCGTCTCGACCTCTACGACCTTTCCGGCATCAGACCCGGCACCCTGCTGATCATCGGCGTCGGCGAGGAAGACGACGAATCGGTTCAGGAAACAGCCCGTGAACTTTTCTATGCCGCCGATGCCATCCCCTCCTCCGACAGGAATTTCATCACGTTCCTGTCGGATATCCGCGGCACGCCGGCGCTCGTCGCCGACAGCGCCTCGGCCTATGCCCCGCTCGAACCTCGCTACGAACGGTTTGTCGAGCAACGTCGCTGGGAATTCATCTCGATGATGCGCCAGCACCGGCTTGCGCGCTACATCCGATGCCGTGGAATCGATGCGATGGACTGGCTGGGCACCTTCCGCCTCTTCGACTCCCTCTGCACCACCGCCTGGACGGGCCGGGACCGGCGCTCGATCATGGGCGACGGAGAACAGGTCCGATTCATGGGCATCTGGAGCGACGGCAAACGAATCAACAGCCTTCTGGCAACGGAGCGACCATGAACATCAAACCCATGCGGCTCATTCCGATATGCGTTCTTCTGCTTCTTGCTGCCGTCCTCCCAGCTTTCACCCAGGATTTGAAAGTGACGGAGGAGATGATTTCCCGATATCTGGCCGTGTATGACGCCATCCTCGCCAGCAGTCCCAAGACCGCTTACAGGCTATTCCATAACGAAACGCTCGATCCCGGGACACCGGAAGGCGCCATGGCTGCGACGATGCTCAGCCAGGCAGGCTTCGAGTCCCAGGATGAATTTTCGGCCGCCGACGTGATCATCGGAACAGCGTGGCTCCAGCTCATCTCGGAGGAGATGGCGGAATCCGCCGAACAAACCAAGCGGGACGCCGTGACGGCAATCGAGGATGCGCTTGCAGACCCGAACATCAAGGATGCCCAGCGCGCCGAACTCGAGAGGGCCCTCGAACAGATGCAGAAAGAAGAACGATCCGCCGCTACCGCTTCCGAAACGGACCTCATCGATCCGGCCGGCATGGCCCTCATCCGGTCCTACCGGGACAGGCTCCGCCCGATCATGACGATGGATTCCGGCGAACAGCTCAAGGGATTCTGAACCCCATCGTCGCAAGCCCGGCACGAACCTCGTCGGGCTCGCTCCAGATCAGCAGGGGAACCCCGGTCACGGCACATTGCTCGCGAACGCGGGTTTCCCGCATTCCGTCGAATCGGCCGATTCTTCGAAGAACGATTCCAGAGATACGCGCCACCCGTTCCGAAGCGAAGCAGGAGTAAATCTCGGGATCCTGCTCGCCCGTATCTCCGATCAGCAGCATCGGCGTCCCCGGGAACAGCGTCGCCAGACGCTGCAGCCAACGCATCTTGTGAGCGAACGTCTTCTGCTTCGTATAACTCACTCCATCGCCCGTGATCAACAGTCCCGGGGGAAAATGATGTTCGGCGAGGAAACCGCCGATAAAACGTTCCATCGCTGCCGGTGACGCGCTCAGATAGGCAAAAAGAGCGCACGGCCCCAAGGATCTATATAACTCTGAATATATTTCTTTCGTCCCCGGCACCGTCTGACGATGTTTCAGGGTTCGAAACAAAGAATTGAAAAGAAGTTTGCGTTTCTCGGGCACTTCGCTGACCATCACGGTATCGTCAATATCGCTGACAACGAGCAGTGACGGGGATGCGGGAAGCGGCTGTTCGATCCTGCGCAGGAGGACATCGCCATCCGGATCGGTCACGACAAGCGGGATCGCCCCCGATCCGACGGGCGTCGGGAAATCGATGCCGAACGCCCCTCTTTCGTCGAGGCTGACGCTTCGACTGCAGGAACCGACCGATACGACGACGGTCGCCGAGGCCGCAGGCCGGCTCAGGAGCCCCCGCAAGCGATCCCGCCGGTTCGTCCCCACGCGTGGGCGGCCGACCCGAACGAGGCCTTCCGCGCGAATTTCGCCTATCCCGGTTCCCGGAAGAAGCCGCAATGACGGGCAATCGAGGCAAAACGCCTGCACGGCAGCAAAGAGAACAGCCAAAACGGCAAGGGCAACCGCCGCAGGCAGGGACTGTGATTTCCAAAGCTTCATGTTGTGCCACCGCTCCTTTCGATTGGGAATGACGTTCGGTCAAGAGTGGCACGAACACCTTCCCTTGCGCAAGCGCATCAGTTTCACAACCGCTGAACGACGCTTCGGTTTCAGGATCGCATCTGTAGATGCGGCGCGAATGAAGGCCTGATGAAGAGCAGCCAGGAACAGCCGCCCGGAACGATCCTCTTTCGCCATACCCAGAAACACCACGGAAAAAAGATTATCAGGAGTTCATCTGCGGACTGGCTCACGGAACGGAACCCACATCCTGGCACAGTGATCGGACGCCACGAAAGCATCAAGACACGAGGAAATTTTTTGTGCGATATATATCGAAAACAGTACAAGCGGCTCGCGAACCCTCCCTACGGTTGGATAGCGGTTGATTTTTTGGGTTCGTGGCGATGTTTTCGCCGTGTCGCTGCGGTGAAGGGGGAAACGGCTTCCCAAGGCGGGCGGGTTGCGTTACAATGCCCGTCATGCGAAAACACCTCCTGATTCTGACCCTGGTGCTCATTCTCCTGACACTCATTTCCGGCATCCCCGGAACGACCCCGCCGGCTGGCTTTCCCGAGCCTGAGCGGCTTTCATCCATCCTCCGGGATTCCCGACCGGCCGACGTCCAGGAACGACTCGCCGCCATGATGGGAACGGGGGCTTCCGGCGCCGGAAGCCTGCGGGCAATCTTGCGGACACTCGACGCGATCGAGCGCGGATCGACCGAATCCCAGCACCGTCTCGCCGTAGAGGTGTATCGCGCATGGCTGCTCGCCGCGCACGGGTATGACCGGGCCGCCCTTGCCATCCTTCGACGGCTCATCTCCGATCCGCAGCATCTGACCCTGCATGCCCAGGCCGATATTGCCCTGGTCGAGGCATCTCTCGAACTTCG